>DAINNS010000018.1:0-12364 GCA_036735765.1 Ilumatobacteraceae bacterium
GATCATCTGGATCAGCGACGTCTCGCTGCGCAGGAAGCCCTCTTTGTCTGCATCGAGGATCGCCACCAAGGAAACCTCCGGCAAGTCGAGACCCTCACGCAACAAGTTGATTCCCACGAGAACGTCGAACTCGCCGAGACGAAGTGCGCGCAGGATTTCGATTCGTTGAATCGTGTCGATATTCGAGTGCAGATAGCGCACGCGCAAACCTTGCTCCAGGAGATATTCGCTCAGATCCTCTGCCATTTTCTTCGTCAGAGTGGTGACAAGGACGCGGTCACCGCGCTCGACGCGCCCACTCACCATCTCTATGAGGTCGTCGATCTGACCCTTCGTCGGTCTCACGATCACTTCCGGGTCGACGAGGCCCGTTGGACGAACAATCTGCTCGACAATCTTCTGTGAATGGGCCAATTCGTACTTTCCGGGTGTGGCCGAAAGAAAGACGCACTGGTTCACCCTCTCGATCGTCTCCTCGAAGCGCAGCGGCCGGTTGTCGCGCGCGGACGGAAGCCGGAATCCGTGTTCGACGAGGGTGTCCTTTCGACTGCGATCGCCCTCGAACTGTCCGTGCAATTGGGGAACGGTGACGTGACTCTCGTCGATCACGAGCAGATAGTCGTCGGGGAAATAATCGAGGAGCGTGAAAGGAGGCTCGCCCGGGCTGCGCCCGTCGATGTGCATCGAGTAGTTCTCGATTCCGTTGCAGTACCCCATTTCCTGGATCATCTCGAGGTCGTACTGCGTGCGCATACGCAGACGCTGGGCCTCCAACAGCTTGCCCTGCTTCTCGAAGAGGGCCAGGCGCTCCTGCAGTTCGGCCTCGATGCCGACCACCGCTCGCCTCATCCTTTCATCGCCCGCGACGTAATGGGTCGCCGGAAAGACGATCACCTCGGTGAGTTCGTTGAGATTCTCACCCGTCAAGGGATCGATGACCGAGATCCGGTCGACGGTCTCACCGAACATCTCGATGCGCAGGACATTCTCGTCGTAGGCGGGGTGAACCTCGATCGTGTCGCCACGAACGCGAAAGTTTCCGCGACCAAGAGTCATGTCGTTTCGGTCGTACTGCAATTCCACGAGACGCTTGAGGATGCTGCGCTGGTCGTAGTCGACGCCGACATGCAGTTCCAAGAGCTGGCCTCGGTACTCGTCGGGATCACCCATACCGTAAATGCAGCTGACGCTCGCCACGACGATGGTGTCGCGTCTCGTCAAGAGCGCAGCAGTTGCCGAATGGCGGAGACGATCGATTTCGTCGTTGATCGACGAGTCCTTCTCGATGTAAGTGTCGCTCGACGCGATGTAGGCCTCGGGTTGGTAGTAGTCGTAGTAACTGACGAAATATTCGACCCGGTTCTCGGGGAAGAACTCGCGCATCTCTTGCGCCAATTGAGCGGCGAGACTCTTGTTGGGCGCGAGGATCAGGGTCGGCTTCTGAACCTTCTCGATGGTCCATGCAATCGTCGCTGACTTCCCCGAGCCGGTGATTCCCAGCAACGTTTGGAAGCGGACTCCCGACTCGATCCCTTCCGACAACTGCGCAATCGCCTTCGGCTGGTCCCCCGCCGGGCTGTACTCGGACACCACCCGAAATTTGTGGCGCGCCTCGACCATGAGGCGAGGCTACGGCAAGGTGCGGGTCTAAGACTTTGTCGTTCGACCGGCATCGGCTGCCGCGGGCGGCAGCGACCGCATCCACTGCCACGCCTCATCGACCTGGGTCTCGAGCGAGGCGAGGTCTCCCGAATTGTCGATGATTCGGTCGGCGATCGCCACTCGCGCTTCGCGGGTGGCTTGGCGCGCGATCCTCGCCTCGGCATCCGCTCGGTCCATGTTGCGGTGGGTAACCAACCGTTCGACGGCGATCTCGACGGGCAGGTCGACGACGACGGTGCCACACAGCCCTTCGCGGGGATTCTCGACGAGCAACGGAATGTCGAGAACGACCACGTTGTCCGTCTCGCGTTGCGCCTCGAGCCGTGCAGCCATCTCTCGCCCCACCGCCGGATGGACGATCTTGTTCAAACGCGCGAGCGCATCGGGATCGCCGAAGACGAGTGCGGCAAGGGCAGGGCGATCGAGTTCACCCTTGGAATCGATGACGGTGGGACCGAAAGCATCGGCAATCTCGGCGAGAACGGGTGATCCCGGGGCTTGAAGTTCCCGCGTGATCCGATCGGCGTCGATGACGATCGCGCCACGTTCGGCCAGCAAGGCAGAGACTGTCGATTTTCCCGACCCGATGCCGCCGGTGAGACCGACGAGGATCATGCCGATGACCGTTGCCTACTGGGCGGGCTGCTCGGGCGCCGCGCCGCCATCGGCTTCGGTGGCGCCTTCCTGGCCGTACTCCTTGTAGTAGTCAGCCCAAGCGGCTTCGCGCTCGGCGTCATCGCCACCGACCCAGTTGCCGTGCTCGTCGACCTCGAAGTGGCTGCGGTATTCCTCGGCCAGTTCACCGCCCTCTGCGGCTTGCTTGATCGACAGGCTGATGCGGCGACGGTCGAGGTCGAGATCGATGATCTTGACCCACAGTTCTTCACCCGGGGTGACGACCTGCTCGGGGGCCTCGACATGGTGCGCCGACATTTCGGAGATGTGAACGAGACCCTCGATGCCGTCGCCGACCTGGACGAAGGCACCGAAAGGCACGAGCTTGGTGACGCGTCCGTAAACCAACTGGCCGACTTCGTGCGATCCGGCAAATTCTTGCCAAGGGTCCTGCTGCGTCGCCTTCAACGACAGGCTGATGCGCTCGCGGCTCATGTCGACATCGAGGACCTGCACGGTGACCTCGTCGCCGACCGCGACAACCGAACCGGGGTGGTCGACATGCTTCCAGGACAGTTCAGAGACGTGGATGAGACCGTCCATGCCGCCGAGGTCGACGAACGCACCGAACGGCACGACGCTGGAGACGACGCCCTTGCGGACCTCGCCCGGCTTCAGGAGCGTCAGGAACTCGTCGCGCTGCTCGCGTTGCGTCTCTTCGAGGAATCCGCGCCGCGAAAGAACGACGTTGTTGCGGTTCTTGTCGAGTTCGATGATCTTCGCCTGGAGCACCTTGCCGATGTACGGCTGCAGGTCGCGCACGCGACGCAATTCGACGAGCGATGCCGGCAAGAAGCCGCGAAGGCCGATGTCGACGATGAGACCGCCCTTGACGACCTCGATGACCGGACCCTCGACCATGCCGTCGGCGTCCTTGATTTTCTCGATGTCGCCCCATGCACGCTCGTATTGAGCGCGCTTCTTCGACAGAACGAGACGTCCTTCTTTGTCTTCGAGCGTGAGGATGAGGGCCTCGACGCGCTCGCCCATCTTGACGATTTCACCGGGGTCGACATCGTTGCGGATCGACAGCTCTCGCGAAGGAATGACGCCCTCGGTCTTGTAACCGATTTCCAAGAGAACTTCGTCGCGGTCGATTTTCACCACGGTGCCGGAGACGAGTTGCCCGTCTTTCAGTTCGACCATCGTGCCGGCGATTGCGTCGGCGAACGAAGTGTCGCGATCAGTGATTTGACGAGGGGTGTAGGTGGTGTCGGACAACGGGGAATTCGCTTTCGAAGGGACGGAAATCGGTGGATAGGACCCCGAAAACCTACCAGCGATGGCCCAAAACCAGAAACTCCGGTGTCTCCGGGCTCGGATGTTGGGCGCCGTAGGCCCCCGGCTCGACCGAGTGGAGCGCATCGACCGTCAGACCCGCTTGTCGGCACAAGAGTCGCAATTCGCGAGGCGTGAAACAACCGGTCCGGAGCTCGGCCTCCAGTGCGGCACCAGCGGCATCGTGGACCACGGTCTGCTCGGTCGAGACTCCCGTCGCAGCATCGAAGGACGCTTCCGTGTGGTACTTCACCGCGTAGTAGGCGTTGAAGGCACTGAGCGCAAAGGCCCCTCCCGGACGCAAGGCGCCTGCCAGTCCGCCCAAGATCTCGATGTCGTGCGCGAGGTGGTCCATGAGACCGAACGCTCCCTGGCACAAGCACACAGCCGCGTCAAAGACCGGCGGCAGGTTCACGGTGCGGGCGTCGGCCCGCTCGAAGGATGCAAAGTCTGCCAAGCCCTCGCGCTGCGCCGTGGCGTTCGCAAGGTCGACGAAGGTCGCCGAGATGTCGATTCCGTGCACCCTGATACCACGTCGGGCCATGGAGAGCGCGTGACGACCCGGCCCGCAACCGACATCGAGAACGCGATCACCCGGCACGAGGCCGAGCGCGTCGACCAGGAACCCAACTTCTTGTTCGGTGCCCTTCGTGAAGGCATACCGGAGATACGTCTCGCCCATGTGGTCGGCCAAGCGCTCGAACCAGTGGCCATCGGCACCGACCTCACCTCGCGACATCAGCGCTCATTCCGCGTTCGCCGTGTTCATTTGGCTTCCGACGTGTTCATTTGGCATCCGCCCATGTTCGACCCCACGCGGCGTTGACCTCGAGCGGAACCGCAAGTTGCGCAGCGCCACGCATCACCTCGAGAACGATTCGCTCGACGTTGGCTTTCTCGGCAACCGGAGCCTCGACGATGACTTCGTCGTGCACCTGCAACACGAGACGTGCGGTCAGTCCGGCGGCTTCCAAGTCATTGTCGATTCGCACCAAGGCGATCTTGAAAATGTCGGCGGCCAGACCTTGAATGCCCGCATTCATTGCCTGGCGCTCGCCTGCTTGCCGAACCCTGAAGTTGTCACTGGTCAGTTCAGGAATCGGTCGGCGACGACCGAAGAGCGTCTCGGTATAGCCCCTGTTGCGTGCTTCCGTGACCGTTCGATCCATGTACGCGCGCACCGCGGGAAATGCCGCGAAGTAGGCATCCAGTATCTCCGTCGCTTCGGACACCTCGATTGCAAGTCGCTGCGACAGCCCGTACGCCTCCATGCCATAAGCAAGCCCGTACGAAACCATCTTCGCCTTCGAACGTTGATCCGCCGTCACCGTCTTCGGGTCGACGTTGAAGACCCGCGCCGCGGTCGCGTTGTGGATGTCGACACCTGCCGCGAAGGCCGAGATGAGTCCCGGATCATCGGCCAGGTGTGCGATGCACCGCAGTTCGATCTGGTTGTAGTCGGCGACCAAGAGTTCACAGCCAGCGGCAGCAACGAATGCCGTACGAAAGACCTTGCCCATGTCGCTTCTCACCGGAATGTTGTGGAGATTCGGGTTCTCACTGCTCAATCGACCCGTGCGCGCGACGGTCTGATTGAAGACCGCATGAATTCTTCCGTCACGAGCCACGACGGCCCGCAACCCTTCGCCGTACGTACCCCGCAACTTCTCCACCTCCCGGTACTCGAGGAGAGTGTCGATGAACTCAGGCCACTCGTCGCGCAACTTCTCGAGCGTCGCTGCGTCGGTGCTGTAGCCGGTCTTCGTCTTTTTGCCCTTCGAGAGTCCTTTTTCCTCGAACAGGATCTTCTGCAGCTGTGTCGGTGAATTGAGATTGAATTCACGCCCCACCAGGTCGTGGAGCGTCTTGCCCAGGGTCGCCGACCGCGTGGTGAGTCCCCGCGTGATCTCGTCGAGCGTCGAGGAATCGACACCAACGCCTCGCACCTCCATCCGGGCGAGTACTCCGACGAGGGGCATCTCGACGTCGAGGAACAACTCAGACATGCCTGCGGCCTCGAGCGCTGTGCGAAGAGGCTCCTCGAGTGCTGCAACCGCGCGTGCCCGGGCGGCGGCATTCGAGAATTCCGCGTCACCCTGCGAGTCCGATCCACCGAAGTCGAGTTCACCTGTCGATTCCGCCCCACCGACGGGAATTGACCTGGCAAGGTGTGCTTCGGCCAGACGGTCGAGTTGATGTCCTCCATCAACCGGGTCGAGAAGGTAGGCGGCGATCGCAGTGTCGAACCGAAGAGGCCCGATGTCGAGACCATCTTCGAGGAATCGACGCCACAGCGGCTTCGCGTCGTGGGCGATCACGCCACGTGAAACAGAAAGACACTTCGACAGTTCCGCGAATTGCTTCGGAGTGAACGCGACGCATGACGCGTCGTCGCGGTGACCCAGCGCGAGCACCGCTCCCGACCCTCCGCAGTCCCAGAGCGACACCGACTCAGCATCAGCGCAAGCCTTGAGAAGTGCTTCGCCGTCCTCCTTCTTCCACCGGACGAACTGCGTCGAAAAGGAAGGCTCAGACCGCTCCGTCGTTGTTACGGCTGCTTCCCCGTCGACAGGTTCACCCCAGCGCGAAAACGCATCGCGGAGGCGCTTGGACATCGACTTCATCTCGAGAAAATCGAGCAGACGTTGCGTTGCGGCCCAGTTCGGTCGGGGTTGGCACTCGGAAGGCGTGATCCCAACAGCCAGATCATCGCGCAGCACCATCACGGATGCGTTGCGCATCACGCGATCACGACACTCTTCCAGGGCAGCCTTCAGTTTCGGCGTCTGCTTTTCCGCCGAATCAAGGATCGACGCGAGGTCCGGGTATTCGTTGACCAACTTCGCGGCCGTTTTCTCTCCCACTCCGTTGGCGCCGACGAGATTGTCACTCGGATCGCCACGTAAAGCCGCATAATCGACGTAGCGCGACGGATGCACACCGGTTCGCTCGAGTATCCCGGCCTCGTCGTAGAGCGCGTAGTCACTGACCCCACGTTTGTTGTAGAGCACCCGCACGTGGGGATCGCTCACCAACTGGTAGCTGTCACGGTCCCCCGTGACGATCACGATGTCGTCTCCCGCGGCGCGGCACATGCGGGCAAGCGTCGCGATGATGTCGTCACCTTCGTAACCAGCCAGGTCGAGCGATACGACGCCGAGCGCATCGAGGAATTCGCGGATGATCCCCATCTGGCTGCGCAACGTTTCGGGTGTCGCCTCACGTTGCGCCTTGTATTCGGGAACTGCTTCGTGACGGAACGTCTTCTCGGGACGGTCGAACACGACGATGATCGAGTCGGGCTGCTGGTCTTTGACGAGGTTCGCGAGCATCGACGCGAAACCGACGATTGCATTTGTCACCTGTCCGGTGGAGGTGGCCATGTCGCTCGGCAACGCGAAGAACGCGCGATACGCGAGGGAGTTTCCGTCGAGCGCCAGACACTTCATTTGTCAGCGCACTCCATGGCGACAATCTAGGGCATGAGTGTGCCGGCGAGAATTCTCTCGGCGACGTCGCGCATCTTTGATCGCTCCGACATTGCGGCGCGCTGGATGAACGCATAGGCGTCGGACTCCGTGAGACCCGCCCCATCGATGAGCACGCCCTTTGCGCGGTCGATGATCTTTCGCGTTTCGAGTTGCTCTTCCAACGCACCGACTTCACTTGCGAGGAGCTGTATTTCTCGGAAACGACCGATCGCCACCTCGATCGCAGGAACGAGATCGGACTTCTGGAACGGTTTCACGATGTAGGCAAGCGCACCCGCGTCGCGCGCCTGTTCCACGATCTCACGCTGACTGAAGGCGGTCAGCAACACGACGGGACACAATTTCTCCGCAGCAATTGCCCTCGATGCTTCGAGACCGTCGAGGCCCGGCATCTTGATGTCGAGAATCGCAAGGTCTGGACGATGCTCTCGCACCAGCTCGACGGCCTTGTCACCTCGACCGGTCTCGGCGACGACCTCGTAGCCCTCTTCTTCGAGTGTCTCGCGAAGATCGAGACGAATGATCGCCTCGTCTTCCGCGATGACGACGCGCGTACCCATCACACTCCGCCGTTGCCACGAACCGCGGACAGACGGTCGAGCAACTGGTCCTGTCGCGCTTCCAGGTCGGCCACCTCGCTGCGCAGATCGTCACGATGTCGGCGCATCGCGGCCGCGTGCGCGGCGGCTTGGCGGTATTCAAAGGCCGAATCAGGTGTCTCGGAGACGATCGCGCGTAGTTCGTGGCTCGATGCCTCGTCCTCGAGCGCGGACAACTGCTCATCGGCGAGGGCGAGTTTGGCCCGCGCAGCGCGCAAGCGCGCCGCGTTCTGTTCGAGACGACGATTCATCAGCCAACCTCCGTTCCGCTTCATCTTTCGCACATCCGTGCCCAAGGTGGGATTCGAACCCACACGCCCTTTCGGACAGCGGATTTTGAGTCCGCCGCGTCTGCCGTTCCGCCACTCGGGCCGCCGCGACAAAACCCTCGCGATGGGAACTGCAAGGCTACTGGCTGGTAGCGAAAACGGTTTTCGAATCTGCGCAGGGTCTAACCTCGACCCGTGCTCGCTTTCACCTTTCCCGGTCAAGGGTCCCAGCGTCCCGGGATGGGTCGTCCCTGGGTCGACCACGAGAGCTGGGAACTGGTCGGTGAGGCCTCGGAGATCGCCGGACGCGACGTCGGACGGCTCCTTCTCGACGCCGATGCCGAGGAACTGAAAGACACCCGCAATGCCCAGTTGACGACGTACGTCTCGTCGCTCATGGTGCTCGACGCAGTCGAGCGCCTCGGAATCGAGCCCAGCTTCTGTGCCGGTCACTCGCTCGGCGAGTACACCGCCCTCACCGCCACGGGTGCCCTCTCCTTCGAGGAAGGGGTCGCCCTCGTTGCGGAACGTGCCTCGGCCATGCACGAAGCGGGCACCGCCTCGCCCGGAACGATGTCGGCCGTTCTCGGTCTCGACGACGACGACGTCGAAATTGCATGCCGTCGTGCCGACGCCGAAGTGTGGGTGGCCAACTTCAATGCCCCCGGTCAGGTGGTCATCGCCGGTTCGCCTGCCGGCGTCGAGGCCGCCGCAATCCACGCAAAGGAACTCGGCGCGAAGAAAGTAATGCCTCTCCAGGTGTCAGGTGCGTTCCATACTCCCTTCATGGCCGCGGCTCGCGACCGTCTTCGACAAGCCATCGCAGGCGCGAACATCCGCGATGCCGAGGTTGCGGTCGTATCGAACGTCGATGCCCTTCCGCACGACGCAGCCGATGAGTGGGTCTCGCTGCTGTCCGCCCAACTCTCCAGCCCCGTGCGCTGGAAGCACTGCCTGCTGACGATGGCCGAGGCCGGGGTCATCGGTTTCGTCGAACTTGGTCCGGGCGGCGTACTTACCGGCATGGCAAAACGGTCCGTCGAAGGAGCCCGCACGATCAGTGTCGCCACACCCGATGAACTCGACAAGCTCATCGACTGGGTGAACAAGGCGGCACCCGCGGGTCCTGCGCCGCTCGAGGGCGAACACCTCTTCGCCACAGAGCGCCTCGTCGTGAGCCCATGCGCGGGAGTCTTTTCGCCTGACAACCTGCATCCGGCGGGAACCCGGATCGACGTGGGTGATCTTCTCGGTCGCGTCGGAGACATCGAAGTCCGCAGCGCATTTGCCGGCATTCTCCAGAGTTACATCGCTGTCGACGGTGAACGCGTCACCCACCGTCAACCCATCGCCTGGTTGCGGACGCACTGACGATGCCTCGCATCCCGAACAACGCGGTGGGTGCCCGTTTCACGGGATGGGGACGCGCGCTTCCGTCGAAAGTGTTGACGAACCACGACCTCGAAGCGATGGTCGAGACGTCCGACCAGTGGATTCGAGAAAGAACCGGCATCGAACGTCGTCACGTCGGTGGAAGCACGGCGGGGTTGTCCGTCGAAAGCGGTCGTCTCGCTCTTCAGATGGCCGGTGTCGATCCGCTCGACATCGATGCACTGGTGCTCTCCACGACGACACCCGATCGCACGGTGCCGGCCACATCGGCAACGGTCCAGAACGCTCTCGGATTGAAGTGCGGGGCTTTCGATGTGAACGCCGCTTGCAGTGGCTTCGTCTATGCAACGGTTGTCGCCCACGGCCTGATTGCCATGGGTGCACGGAAAGTCCTTCTCATCGGAACGGACACGCTCTCTCGCATCACCGATTGGGATGATCGCAACACCGCGGTGCTCTTTGCCGACGGAAGCGGTGCGGCAATCCTCGAGGCGACCGAGGGCCCCGGCCAGTTGCTGGGCTGGGACATCGACTCCGACGGATCGGCGGAGGAATTGCTGTATTGCGAGATCGGCGGAACCATCCACATGGATGGCAAAGAAGTGTTTCGCCGGGCGGTACGCATCATGGTCGACTCCGCACGCAAGTCGATGGAGATCGCGGGCGTCACCGCAGACGATCTTGCGCTCGTGGTTCCCCACCAGGCGAACATCCGCATCATCTCCGCGGCATGCGACCGTCTCGGTGTTCCGATGGATCGCGCCGCGGTGTGCATCCACGAGACGGGCAACACATCCTCTGCATCCATTCCTCTCGCGCTCTTCGATGCCGCGGATCAAGGACGACTCGCACCGGGCGACCTCGTCCTCTTGGTCGGATTCGGCGCCGGCATGACCGCGGCAAGCGCGATCATTCGTTGGGGGGCCTGAAATGTCACGCGTCGTGCTCATCACAGGTGGTTCACGCGGCATCGGTGCGGCTTGTGCGAAGACATTCGTCGAGGCGGGCGACAAGGTCGCAATCACCTACAACTCCACGACACCGCCGGCGGAGTTGACCGACGCGGGCATCGTCGCCGTCAAGTGCGACGTGACCTCGACCGAGTCAGTCGAAGCGGCTTTCGCCGAGGTCGAAGAGAAGTTGGGCAAAGTCGAGGTTCTCGTGTCGAACGCCGGCATCACCAAGGACGGCCTGTTCGTGCGGATGAGCGAGACCGACTTCACGTCGGTGATCGACGCCAACCTGACCGCTGCTTATCGGGTCTGCAAACGGGCTTCACAGCAGATGCTCCGCGCACGCGCGGGGCGAATCATCCTCGTGTCGTCGGTGGTCGGCTTGCTCGGCTCCGCGGGTCAAACGAACTACGCAGCCTCGAAGGCTGGCCTCGTCGGTCTCGCGCGTTCGCTCGCGAGAGAACTCGGCTCGCGCGGCATCACCGTGAACGTCGTTGCTCCCGGCCCGGTCGCCACCGACATGACCGCCGCACTCGGCGAAGAACGACTCGCGGAACTCACCGCGGCGGTTCCGCTCGGGCGTATGGCCACGGTCGACGAAATCGCAGGTGTCGTTTCGTTTCTTGCGTCGAAAGACGCGGCCTACATCACGGGTGCGGTGATTCCCGTCGACGGTGGCCTCGGAATGGGCCATTGATCCCCGTTCCGCCTCGCCTTTCTGACAGAATGACAGCACTATCAAAGGAGCAACCATGAGCGATGATCTGTTCGCCCGATTCACAAAGTGCGCCGTCGACGTTCTCGCAGTCGACGCCTCCCAGGTCACCAAAGAAGCGTCATTCGGTGACGACCTCGACGCCGACAGCCTCGACCTCGTCGAACTGGTGATGGCCCTCGAGGAAGAGTTCGGCGTCGAAGTTCCCGAAGAGGAACTGAAGGAAATCCGCACCGTCGGCCAGGCATTCGACCTGGTGGTTTCCAAACTCTGATGCGCAACCCGTTCGCCGGCGGCGGCCCGCACCGCGTGGCGATCACCGGTCTGGGCGTCGTGGCCCCGTGTGGTTTGGGCCGTGAGGCCTTCTGGGCCGGTTTGCTGGGGCCGGGACTCACCGACACAAAGGCAAACGAAATAGCCGATTGGGATCCGACTCCCTATTTCGACAACCCGAAGGAAGCACGTCGAGCCGACCGTGTCGAACAGTTCGCGCTCGCCGCGGCCGCGGAAGCGTTTGCTCAGGCCGGAAACATCACCGCCGACAGAGGTCGTTTCGGCACGATCTTCGCCACGGGGGTGGGCGGTCTGCACACCCTCGAGGAACAAGTCGGCGTTCTCCTCGACAAGGGAGCACGGCGCGTTTCTCCCTTCCTCGTTCCGATGATGATGGCGAACGCAGCCGGAGCCGCAATCTCGATGCGTTACGGCCTGCGTGGCCCCAACGAGACGATCTGCACCGCGTGTGCCGCATCGACCCATGCGATCGGTTACGCCGCACGATTGGTCGCTTACGGACTGTGCGACGCGGTGGCCACCGGAGGTTCGGAAGCTGCCGCGACGCCCACCTCGTTGGCGGGATTCGGCAACATGACCGCGCTGTCCACCACCGGATCGAGCAAGCCCTTCGATGCGACGCGTGACGGGTTCGTGATGGGTGAAGGGTCGGCGGTGCTCATCCTCGAGCGCTGGGACCTTGCGGTTGCGCGTGGCGCCACGATCCTCGGAGAAGTACTCGGAGCAGCGAGCAACGCAGATGCGCACCACATCACGGCACCATCACCGGGTGGCGTCGGCGCGCAGGCCTGCAAGCGCCTCGCGCTCGACGACGCGGGACTCACACCCGCCGACATCGCTCACATCAACGCTCACGGAACCTCGACACCGCTGAACGACGCGGCAGAGGCTCAGGCCATGAAGGAAGTCTTCGGGTCGCATCGCCCCCCGGTTACCTCGACGAAGGGCGTCACGGGTCACGCACTCGGCGCGGCAGGTGCCCTCGAGGCCGCCGCAGTTCTGATGTCGATGCAGAAGAAACTTGTTCCGCCGACGG
>DAINNS010000019.1:0-10209 GCA_036735765.1 Ilumatobacteraceae bacterium
TTGTTGTCGCCCGAAGAGATGTGCGTGATCAACACGGGCTTGTCCTGCTTGAAGACGATCAGAACCTGCTCGGGAAGGTAGACCTCGACGTGCGTTTCGGTTTGTGCGTTCGGCCGGCGTGGGACCACGAGACCTTCACGCTGGGCGACATCCCACATTTCGGGGGTGAACTCGTCTTTCACACCGCTGATCGGGATGCTCATGACGAGCTTCTGGAACGCCCACACGGCCTGCAGCGTTTGGTAACCGAAATCGCCGTCGATCAGGTTCGGATCGAAACCGATGTCCTTCAGCCGACGTTGCATCCTGAGAACGTCGTCTCCGGTGTCGCCGACGACGAGGGTCCGCGAGAGCGGAACGAACGGCTGTGTCGTCGGTGCCGGACCACTCGTGGTGGTGGTTGTCGAGCCGGTCGACGAGTTGTCGCGACCGGCGAAGGCGACCGACACAACGGTCAACAGGACCGCGAAGGCAAGGTACGCGGGTCGCCACCGTCGCAGGTGGGTCGACCCGTTGATCATCCCTTCAGGCTACGAAGTTCCCTGCGAAGGGAGAACATCTCGCGCAGGATCTTGCGAATGACGGCCGGCGAACTGAGAGTGGAGACCCCACGGGTGCGCGGAAAGTAGTCGACACCGAATTGGATGACGCTCTTGCCGGTCTTCTTCGCTCGAATCACGAGCTCGGCGTCGATGAACGAGCCTTCACTCTTCAGCTCCATGTCGTCGAACAGCGACCCGCGGCACAACTTGAAGGCAAAGTTGATGTCACGCATCTTCACCCCGAACAGCACGCGAACGAGCCCGTTGTAGAAGGCCGAGTAGACCGTTCGGACATAGCCCTCGCCGGTGCGGTCGAACCTGTAGGCGCTCACGATGTCGGCCTCGTAATAGCGCATCAGCCGAACCGCCCTGCGGGCCTCGAGCATGTCGAAGGGCAGATCGGCGTCGGTGTAGAGAATGAGGTCGCCCGTCGAATTCGCAAAGCCGGTCTTCATCGAGCCGCCGAGTTTGCGATTGACCGGGTGGTGCACCACCCGAACACGCGGGTCGGCCGCGGCAAACTCGTCGGCGAGCACAGGGGTCGAGTCGGTCGACGCGTCGTCGATGATGAGCAGTTCGTAGGTTTCGATTTCACCCATCTTCACGAGCTCTTCGCACAGTTCGCGGCCGGCCGACAAGGCACGATCGATGTAGGCCTCTTCATTCCACATCGGGAAAAAGACCGTCAATTTGGTGAAGTTCGCCATGCGGTCGTCAGGCTACAGCGGGGGCCCGCGACGTAGTATTCGGTCGAATGTCGGCAACCCATCTGTCAAGAATTTGGTCTCGCTTGCTCGCAGCGACATGGGTGTTGGCGGCCGTGGCATTCGGCTTCGTTTCCGTCGCGAGCAGACGAACCGGCAAACCTCTCTGGTGGGTCGACGACCACGGCATCATCGGCAACGCGACACCCGTACTCGGTGCAGCGATCGTGTACCTCTCGATGCTCGGTGCGTTCGTGACCGCCCTGCGCAGCGTGCGGTGGGCACCGAGCATCTCGGCAGCGGTGGCGGTGGGGCTCGGCGCCTGTGCCGCAGTCGACATCTCCA
This sequence comes from Ilumatobacteraceae bacterium, assembly GCA_036735765.1. Taxonomy (GTDB): domain Bacteria; phylum Actinomycetota; class Acidimicrobiia; order Acidimicrobiales; family Ilumatobacteraceae; genus F1-20-MAGs119. The sequence goes on from DAINNS010000019.1 coordinate 1,592, forward strand.
CGGCCCCCGGGGCGGCCCTCGTCTCGCTGGCCGCATCGGGAGCGGCATTGCTCGCGTCGGTAGCGGCTCTGGCGGGCCTCTCCGCACGCAACTAGTCTCGAAGCATCCAACGCATTCGAGCATTCGGGGGAACGACAATGCGCGGTATCAAACATCCGCTTTCGGGCGCGATCTACGACCTCACCGAGAGCGGAACGATTCTCGTCCAGAAGGACGGCGCGTCCGGTGAGTTCACGAAGGACGGCGTGTATCTCGGCGGGGAGATCAAGCAGTGCGACCCGCACCTATGCGTCTGGATCGGCGGCCGTCAGGTGACGGTCGATCCGAACATGGCACGAAACCAGCGCGCGATCGCGGCAAAGAAGGCGGTAACGAAATGACGATGACATCACCTGCTCCGGGCGAGGCGCGTTCACCGGGCCTCTCGTACCAGGATCTGCACAAGAACGATTCGCGTCCGGTACCCGATGTTCTGCGTTGGGTCAACTGGGAGTTCATGGGTGACACCGACATCCCCGTTGCCGCCTACACCAGCCGTGAATGGCACGAACTCGAGAAGGAAAAGATCTGGAAGCGCGTCTGGCAGATGGCTTGCCGCGAAGAGGACGTTCCGAACGTCGGCGACACGCTGCGTTACGACATATGCGAGAACTCGATTCTCGTCGTGCGCACCGCGCCCGACACGATCAAGGCTTTCCACAACGTGTGTCTCCACCGCGGACGACTGCTGCGCGAATTCGACGGTCCCGCGAACGAACTGCGTTGCCCGTTCCACGGCTTTTGCTGGAATCTCGACGGCTCGCTGAAACAGGTTCCCTGCGAATGGGACTTCCCACACGTCGACAAGAACGAATGGGATCTGCCCGAGGTCAAGGTGGGCACCTGGGGCGGATTCGTGTTCATCAACATGGACGCAAACTGCGAGTCGCTCGAGTCGTTCCTCGGCGACTTCCCTTGGCACTTCGAGCGCTGGCCGCTCGAAAAGCGCTACAAGAGCGTGCACGTGGCGAAGATCTTCCCGACCAACTGGAAGGTCGTGCAAGACGCGTTCAGCGAGGCGTTCCACGTCGTTGCCACGCACCCGCAGCTGCTGTCGAGCATCGGCGATGCGAACTCGCAGTACGACTGGAAGGACAACTACTCGCGCGCGATCACGCCGAACGGCACGCCGAGCCCGCACATCAAGTTCACGCCGACGGAACAGGAAATGTTCGACGCGGTGGCCGACAAGCGCCTCGACGAAGAGCCATCGGTCGTCCTTCCACCCGGAACGACCGCCAGGCAGATGTTCGGAAACGGTGGTCGCGCGACGATGCGTGACGTCTTCGGCGACAAAGCCGACGAATTCAGCGATGCCGAATTCAGCGACAGCATCTATTACACGCTGTTCCCGAACTTCCATCCGTGGGGCGCGTTCAACCGCATCTGCTACCGATTCCGCCCCTACGAGGACCGTCACGACATGTCGATCATGGAGTGCATGTACCTCGAGCCCTACGACGAGTCGAAACCCAAGCCGCCGGCGGTCCCCATCCACTGGCTCGGCGTCGACGACGACTGGGCCGAAGCGCCGGAACTCGGCAATCTCGCCCGCGTGTTCAATCAGGACACGTTCAATCTCCCGAAGGTGCAGCGCGGTCTACGGGCGATGACCAAGCCCGGTGTCACCTTGGCGAACTACCAAGAGACGAAGATCCGCCACGTGCACATGCTGATGAACAAGTGGTTCCAGAAACCCTGATCCGCACCGGCACGAATTGAACACCTGAACGGCGCCGCGCGGTCGGTACCGTATTCGCCATGTCACAACCGTCGCGCAGCAAGGTCCTCACGTCGTTGCCCTCCGGCGAGCGCGTCGGAATCGCTTTCTCCGGCGGTCTCGACACATCGGCAGCCGTGGCCTGGATGCGCGAGCGTGGGGCATTGCCCTACTGCTACACCGCCGACCTCGGGCAGCCCGACGAACCCGAACTCGACCAGATCCCCGACCGTGCCCTCCAGTACGGCGCCGAGGCCGCGCGACTCGTCGACTGTCGCGAGGAACTGGTCCGCGAAGGACTCATCGCCCTGCAGTGCGGCGCATTCCACATCACCACGGCGGGCAAGACGTATTTCAACACCACTCCCCTCGGTCGCGCCGTCACCGGAACACTGCTCGTGCGCGCCATGCAGGCCGACAATGTCGACATCTGGGGCGACGGCAGCACCTACAAGGGAAACGACATCGAGCGGTTCTACCGCTACGGACTGATGGTGAACCCGTCACTGCGCATCTACAAGCCCTGGCTCGACCCCACATTCGTTTCCGAGCTCGGTGGTCGTAGCGAGATGAGCGAATTCCTCACCAGCCGCAATCTTCCGTACCGGGCGAGCAAGGAAAAGGCGTACTCCACCGACGCAAACATCTGGGGTGCCACCCACGAAGCGAAGCTTCTGGAGGAACTCGACAACGGAATGGACCTCGTCGAACCCATCATGGGCGTCGCCCATTGGAAGTCCGACGTTGCGATCGCCGAGGAAACCGTCAGTGTGGAATTCGTCGAGGGTTGGCCCGTTGCCATCAACGGCAAGCAATTCGCAACCCAGGTCGAACTGGTCAACGAGGCGAACACGATCGGTGGTCGCCACGGATTGGGAATGTCCGACCAGATCGAGAATCGCATCATCGAGGCCAAGAGCCGCGGCATCTACGAGGCACCTGCACTCGCCCTGCTGCACATCGCCTATGAACGCCTCGTCAGCGGTATTCACAACGAAAACACGATCGAGAACTACCGCACCATGGGTCGCCGACTGGGACGACTGCTCTACGAAGGACGTTGGTTCGACCCTCAGGCATTGATGCTGCGCGAACCCCTCATGCGCTGGGTAGGTAGTGCCGTCACCGGCACCGTGACGGTGCGCCTGCGTCGCGGCGACGACTACACCATCGTCGGTACCAGCGGCCCGCACCTCACCTACGCGCCGGAACGACTCAGCATGGAGCGCGTCGAGGATGCCGCGTTCGGCCCACTCGACCGCATCGGCCAGTTGACGATGCGCAATCTCGACATCGACGACAGTCGCGAGAAACTCGACGTGTACCGCAAGACCGGAACGCTGGGCGCCGGCGGCCTCTTGGCGCTCGGCGAAGGCGACTGACTAACCAGCAATGACGCGGGCGGCGATGCCCGCGACGAGCGCCGTACGAAAAGGAATCGTGTCGGCCACCACGTGTTCGGTTTCTCCGTGCGCGCCGCCCCCGACGGCACCGAGACCGTCGAGCGTGGGAACACCGATCGCTGCGGTGAAGTTGCCATCGGATCCGCCGCCGACCGCGACGCCCGCGATTTCCCGGCCGTCGATTTCCCTCGCCACCGTGCGTGCGATCGCGAACAAGTCGGCGGACATCGACTCGTGCATCGGTGGCCGATGAAGTCCTCCCGACACCGCAATCGATGCGCCGTCGAGCACCGGGGACAGTGAGTTCATCAGCGCCTCGACACGTTGCTTTTCGTCGGGCGTCACAACGCGGGCGTCGACGAGAATCGTTGCGCGATCGGGCACCGTGTTGTCGGTGGTGCCGGCCGATGCGACCGTCGGCGTGACGGTGGTACCCACCGATGGGTCGCCGAATCCCGAGATCCGCTGAACCTGATGGGCCAATTCGACCAGGGCGTTGATCCCCTTTTCGGGTTCGAGACCCGCGTGCGACGCGCGACCCGAAACGACCACCTCGAAAGTCCCCGTTCCCTTGCGCGCAGTCTTCAGTGCACCACCGTCGGCGCTGGGCTCGAGAACGAGCACCGCATCGACGTTTCGAGCCATTTCTTCGACGAGGCCGCGACTGGTCTTCGAGCCGATTTCCTCGTCGGCGGTGAAGAGCATCGACACCCGGGACGGATCGATTCCCGAATCGCGCATGATGCGCACGGCGTGGACGGCCTGGACGATGCCGGCTTTCATGTCGAAGACACCGGGCCCACGAAGCACGCCGGCGTCGTTGGTGAATGGACGTTGCGCGAGGGTTCCGGCTTGATGCACCGTGTCGTGGTGTCCGAGGAACATGACGGCCGGACGAGCGGTGGCACGAACAACGACGTGCGGACCGACGGGCGAGTCGACGAGTTCGGCAACGAGATCAGTTTCTCGACGAATGAGGTCGGCAACGGCCCGCGCACTTGCCGCGACACGCTCAACGTCGCGCGAGGGCGACTCGACGCCCACCAGGATCGCGATATCCGCGACGGCCGCATCGAGAGACTCGGTTGCCGCAACAAGAAACTGGTTCACGTGGAAAGAATAGGGTGAGCCGATGGAATTCATCGCCAATTTGATGGACGCCGAAGTTGATCCCGTCGAATGGGCACGGATCCGGGAAAACGAGGGCTGGCAGGTTCTCGGTTGTGCCGATCACTTCTTCAGTCCGACGAAAACCTACCCACACGTCTGGGTCACGTTGGCCGCGATGGCCACGGCCACGTCGACCGTGAAGCTCACGACGTCGTTTGCAAACAACCTGTTTCGTTCACCGGTCGAATTCGCACAGGCGTCGCTCCAGATGCAGCGCATCTCTCACGGCCGCTTCGAAGCGGGTCTCGGCGCCGGCTGGGAGAAGGCCGAAGCGCTCGGAGCCGACATCGACTATCCCGAACCCGCGATTCGCGCCGAGCGTTACATCGAAGCCGCACACATCGTGCGGCAGTTCTTCGACACCGGCGCCTGCAGATTCACGGGCAAGCACTACGACATCGATGTTCCTCGTCTTGGCCCCATTCCGGCCGAGGGTGCTCCACCCTTGGTGTTTTCTCTCGGCGGACCGCGAACGATCAAGAACATCGCCCCGATCGCCGACCGCGTCGAGGTGAAGCTCATCTCGCAGATCACCCGTGACGGTTCGGTGAACCTGCCAGCAATGGCGTCGGTACCCGAGTCACACCTCCACGATCTGGTCGGACAGATCCGTGACGTCAACCCCGACGTACCGCTGAGCGTTTTCATCCTTTGTTCAGCCGGCGACGACGACCGCACCAAGGGCGTCGAAGCACTCCTCGGCGACTCGTTCCTCGGCGGCTTCTATGGCGCTCCCGGAAAGGTCGCCGAGTCGATGATGAGACTCGCCGATGCGGGAATCGATCGCGTCGAAGTGAGCCCGTTCACCGAGGCGAGCTTCGCGGCGCTCGCACCCGAACTCTTCTGATCAAAGAGCCGTGACGGCCCTGGCGTAGTCGAGTCGAGGAAGCCGGTCGAACCACGGGTTCTCGCCCGGCTTGCCGATGTTCATCACCATGATCGTGCGCAGGCTCGTTCCGGAGAGCAGATCGGCGTCGATACCCGCGGTGTTCACTCCGAGCATGGGTCCTGCGGCGAGGCCGAGCGCGCGAACGCCGAGGATGAAGTAACCCGCCTGCAGCCACGCCTGCGAGATCGCGAACTGGGTCCGGTACGCCTCGTCGGCGAACATGTCCTTTGCGCCGGGGTAGACCGGAAACACTTCGGGCAGGGTCTCGTGGAACTGCAGATCCGCAGCGACCACCGCGACCAGCGGTGCCATCTCGGCCTTGGGCTTGTTGCCGTCGAACAGGTGGGCAACGACCTTCGCCTTCGCCTCGGCACTGCGGGCGAGCACGAGACGCAACGGCTGGGTGTTCATGCTGGTGGGACCCCACTTCGCGAGCTCGTAGAGCGCTTCGATCTGGGCATCACTGACCGGCTCGGGAGAAAAAGTATTTGCCGTGCGGGCGGCGCTGAAAAGAAGTTCACGTGCGGAATCGTTGAGTTCGTACATGGGCATGGACCCTACAGGCATTTAGTTGCGCTCGCAACTATCTTGGTGATTTCCCCGCCACGTTCGCGCGCTTCGCCGCCTGTCAGACTGGCCCGATGTCGGGGGACACGCTTCAGCTGGGGATGTCACAACAGAAGCTGCCGCGCACCGCAGTCATCGGCCTGACCACATCGATGCTCGGAATGGCCGCGCTCCCCTTCGCGGTCACCGGAACGAACCTGGCGATTCCGCTCATCAAGCAAGACTTCGACGCCAGTCTTGCGTCGTTGTCGTGGGCGTTGTCCGGCTATTCGATCGTCATCGCATCGCTCACGATGCTCGGCGGTGCGTTGTCGGCGCGCATCGGAACCCTCCGTGCGTTTCAGATCGGTGTCGGGCTGTTCGTCGCCGCTTCCGCACTGTGCGTCGTCGCACCGAACACCGCAGTGTTGATCGTGGGACGCATTCTGCAGGGCGCCGGTGGTGCCTTCGTGGTCCCCGCATCGGTTTCGGTTGCACTCGTTGGTTGGCCCGACGAAAGACGAGCATTTGCGATGGGAGTCTGGACGGGTGCTTTCCCCATCGGGTCGAGCACTGCACCAATCATCTGCAGCGCGCTCATCACCGGTGGACAATGGCGACTCATCTTCGCCGTGCCCCTCGTTCTCGGCCTCGTGACGTTGGGTTTGTCCGCCCCCTTGCGCACGGCAAGAGAGCTCACCGCCTCGCGCGCCGACGCCGCGACGTTGCTTCCCGATCTCGTCGGAATGGTCGCAGGCACTGTCGCCACGGGCCTCGTTGCATTGGGCCTCGTTCAGGGCAACTCGTGGGGATGGGCGGGCACGAAGACCATCGTCACCTTCGTCGTTGCCGTGCTGCTCGTTGTTGTGCTGATCACCCGTTCACGCCAACATGAGCGACCATTTCTGCCCGTCCCACTCTTTCGCGTGCCGACCTTTCGCATTGCCAACATCGCCAACGTATCGGTCTCGATGGTCGGCATGGCGGTGTGGCTCATCTGGCCGCTCGTGCTCGGCGGACTGTGGAAATACGATGCATGGGGAATCGGCTTGGCAATGTCTCCCACCCCGTTGCTCGGTGGAGCCGGGGCGATCTTCTCCGCTCGTCTCGTCAACAAGTTCGGCTACCGCAAACTGCTCGTCACCGGAGCCGTGGCACTCGTGTCGTCGACGGCTTGGTTCACGTTCCGCACCGAGGCCGAAGCCGACTACTGGGGACACATGTTTCCGGGCCTCATCTTGATGGGTCTCGGCATGGGGCTCTTGTTCTCGTTCCTCAATGCTGCGGCACTCGTCGACCTGCGCCGCGAGGACTTTCCCGTCGGCAACGCCACGTTCAGCACCGGACGTTTTCTGTCGGGGGCGATCGGCGTCGCCGCGGTTGTCGCGGCACTCGGTGCCGACGGTGACGACCCGGTTGCTCCGTTCCGGAGGGCTTACGGATTCCTCTTCGGCATGGCAATCGTCGCGTTCATCGCGATCGTCGTTCTCTGGCCGCGAAGGGCGTCGCGCGACAGCTGAAGGCATGTCGCAACGAGAGGTTCGGTGCCCGGGGTGGGGCTCGAACCCACACGGCCCTTTCGGGCCAGGGGGGTTTAAGCCCCCCGCGTCTGCCAATTCCGCCACCCGGACGCGGCTGTCAGGCTACGCGGGAGGGCGAGGCCCCTCCACCGTCCCAGAAGGTTCGAACGAATCGCAAGTGATTCAGGTCGACGTAGTTGCATTCCATGATTGGAGTCGGCGCCATGGTCTGGCCGTTGCCGACTTGCCACCCAGTCGATCGAGGTTCGCTTGATATACGGCATTTAAGGCGTCTCCGTAGCGCATCTCTGTGTTTGGGTAACGCGAATCGAAACGCTTGTATCCGCACTGCAGGCTGTCGTAATCGCTCGGTGACACCTCGATGTAGCGAGACCCCACGGGCAACGCCTCGTTCGCATAAGTGACATAACCACCTACGGAACCAACGTCACCAAGCACACAACGACCGCCCGCCTTCCACGACAAGTTCGACACGGTTGTCTCGGCAACCACCTTGAGACGTCTTCGTGAATTGGGCGATCAAGAGCCGCCAAATTGCTGTGCGTCAATCTCCTTCAGAAATTGCCCTTCGTACATCCAAAAATGGGATCAAGGATAGTTCTCCAGTGATATCCGCACTGCGTGATGGCAGCCAAAGCCGTCGCGCTGATTGATCGGCTCACTAAAAGATTGACCTTAGATCTCCAATCGATTTCTGATTTATTTCTGGATCCGCATTGGCACAAGTGACAAAGGAAAGCCGTTAAAGATCGTCTGGGTCGAGTATCGACACGAAGAAGAATTTGTCAAATCAATCGAACTACTTCCGTTGAAAGTCCCGGTCCCGTTCTGACCTGAAGACTCCGTTGAAGTCAACACGCTCCCTTGTTTGGAAAGTTCGCCTCCAAGAACTTGGGCAACCAAGCACAGTTCACGCATCTCATCAATTGAAGGAATAAACCAATCACTTGAGAGTCCAAGTGCACGACGATCCTTATTGAACTTTTCAATCACTGGCCCAGCAGTTCCAGCCTCCAAACAACCAGCTACGTAAGAGGCCGTGTTCTTCGCACCAGCACCAAACTCCCCGGTGGTCGCGAAATTTTTCGCAGCACAACCAAGCTTCACCTGTGGATACGACGCCGAGCCAAACAAGGCTGGAGTCGCAACTTCCAAGTAGGAGCCCCACTTCGCCCCAGCAGCAAGTTTTACCACACGGCCACCGGAGATAGTGAGGTCACCGACTCGACATGCGCCGAGAGAACACGGCATTTCAGTCGGTGCAACCGTCGTCGTCGGTGCAACCGTCGTCGTCGGTGCAACCGTCGTCG
>DAINNS010000019.1:10309-12305 GCA_036735765.1 Ilumatobacteraceae bacterium
GTGCAACCGTCGTCGTCGGTGCAACCGTCGTCGTCGGTGCAACCGTCGTCGTCGGCGCCAAGGTGACGGGCGGCGGCACAACAACGGTCGTCACCGGAGGAACGAGAGTTGTGGCAGCCGCAATGGTGTTGCTGACATCAGCGGCCGTGAAGAGCTGCGCCCGGGTGATCACCGGGCCGTAGCAACCGGACCAATTCGTCGGAGTTCCACCGGTCAAATCCACCTTGACAGTCTCATTCGAGGACTTTGTCGTGACCGATAGTGAGAATTTCTTCGGCGTGACCAAAGGTGCGCCGGTTTGTGCTCCTGTTGATTGCGATTCGTCTGCATCACTCAAGGTCGCGGTGAATGACCCGTTTGTCATGTCGCCGCGTACTTGGCCTTGGAAGGAAAACGTCACCTTCGAGGGATTCGGCACGACGACGGACTGCGAAACCGTGCGCTGGGTCGTGCCGAATGCCAGAGCATTGGGAAGCCAAGCACCCATCGAAGGGAAACGATTGGCTGGCGCACCGGGCTTTTTGCATCCCTCAGCAAGGGTGAAGCCGCTGCCAACCCAACCACCGCGGCCTGCGGTGAAGTCGGCGTTGACAAGGGTCACGATCGGCGCCCCGACGGCAGCGTTCTTCGTCTGGGCTTTGGGAGCCGAGTCGGACGACTTCGAGCCGCAACCACCGAGGCCCAAGGCTGCGCTGAGACCGATTACCGCAAAGGTGAATCGACGAGACCGACGGATCATGAGTTTCCTCCCGGACGAGAAATGCGTGTCATTCAGAATGAAGGACGCATCAGTTATACCATGAGTCGACGCTGAAGTGTCGTCGCCCTGACCGCGGCTTCAAGCCACTCGGCGAACGCGGGGGGACGCGTCGGCCGAGAGAAGCGACGCCACGGCCGACCACAACGCCGCGCGAACGGTGTCGGATTCGGGCGGTCGGAGTTCATTCACAACGATGACACCCTCGATCATGTCGGCGAGGACTGCCGCGATGGGCCGGCCCTTGACCGCGACCGCCACGACGCCACCGCCGGGACGACGACGAACAGTTCGCTGCACACCGACGATGCGCGGTGGGGTGCGAAACCCCGGAACGATGAGGCCGAAGCGACCCGCGACTGCACCGAGAAGATTGGCCGCATTGACGAAGGTCGCGTTGTTCATTCCCAGATCGGCCACGCGCACATGGTGCCATCGGGGTGTCACACGTCGGCCCTAAGTTGGTCGCCGTGAGCGGAGATGGCCTCAACCCCATCCAACAGATGGTTCTCGACGCCCTCGCCAAGAGAGCCGATTTCGTCCCCTCTCCCCCGGAACTCGCCGACGACATCGACGCCCACGTCACCGAAGCCCTCGAACCCGTCGCGCGTCACTACACCGCCGACAAACCATTGGTGATCGCGAAACACACTCTGAACAGCGTTCATGGGTGCGAGACCCAGCACGTGGCGAACCGCGGAAAGTTCGCGTGGTCGCTTCCGCTGGTTCGCGGCACCGTTCTCCACAAAGCAATCGAACTCCTCATCAACATCCGCACGCCTCGAACGCCGTCGGAAATCGTCGACGACGCACTCGACCGCATCGTTGAATCTGAACGCGGCACCGCATCCGACTACGTCGCGTCCCTCTCGCCCGCCGAACAGGCCGAACTCCGCGCGACCATCGTCGACCTCGTCACCAAATACGAAGACTCGTTTCCGCCCCTCAAATCCGAGTGGCGGCCTGTGGTCGAATCGAACGCCAAGGTGTACCTCTGCAATCGCTCGATCCTCCTCACCGCCCGCACCGACCTCACCATCGGCCCACCCGGCAGCAAGGTCATCATCGACATGAAGACCGGGCGAATGAGTGCCGCGTACCGCGAAGACCTGCGCTTCTACGCACTCACCGAAACCTTGAAGTCACGACAAACCCCGCGCCTCACGGCGACTTTCGCGGTCGACTCCCAACGCATCGACACCGAGGCCGTTTCGGTTGACACGTTGCGCGCGGCGGTTC
>DAINNS010000020.1:0-12210 GCA_036735765.1 Ilumatobacteraceae bacterium
TCGACCTGTTCGGGAGCGCGCAGTGGCAATGTCGGACGAATCGCCTCGTGCGCTTCCTGTGCGTTCTTCACTTTCGAGTTGAACACGCGCGGCTGCGGCGAGAGCATGTCGTTGCCATAGACCTTGCGGATCGTGTCGCGAACCTCACCCATGGCCTCGGCGGCGAGCACCACCGAGTCGGTACGCATGTAAGTGATGAAGCCGTTCTCGTAGAGGCTTTGCGCGAGGCTCATCACTTGTCGGCCCGACAGGCGCAGTTTGCGGCCAGCTTCTTGCTGGAGTGTGCTCGTCATGAACGGCGCTTTCGGTGACGAACGGTAGGGCTTGTCCTCGACGCTGATGACGCTGAGCGACTTGCCGGTCAGCGCGGTGACGAGTTCGTTCGCGCGAACCTCGGTGACCACGACGACGTTGGCGGCGGGATTGCCCTGCTGGTCGAAGTCCTTGCCGGTGGCGACACGTGTGCCGTCGAGCGCGGTGAGTCGCGCCGAGAAGGACGGGGTCGTGGTGGTCTTGGCGTCGATGTCGAAATATGCGGCCGAACGGAAAGCGATGCGCTCGCGTTCACGTTCGACGATGAGGCGCAAGGCCGGGCTCTGCACGCGGCCGGCCGAGAGTCCCCGGTTGACGCGGCGCCACAACACCGGCGAGACCTCGTAACCGTAGAGACGGTCGAGAATGCGGCGTGCCTCGGCGGCGTCGACCAGTTTTGTGTCGATCGTTCGTGGGTTGGCCACTGCCTCGGCGATCGCCGACTTCGTGATTTCGTGGAACACCATGCGGTGCACGTCGACCTTGGGGTTCAGGTACTCGCGCAGGTGCGCGGAAATCGCCTCACCCTCACGGTCTTCGTCGGTTGCGAGATAGACGACGCTCGCACCCTTCAGGTCGGCTTTCAGGTCGCGGATGACCTGGCGACCACGTTCGGTGAGCTCGTAGGCAGCCTTGAAATCGTTGTCGACGTCGACGGCGAGGCCCTTGCTGGGGAGGTCGGCGATGTGGCCCACGGAGGCGCGCACGATGAACTCGCTGCCGAGGAACTGCGAGATGGTCTTCGCTTTCGCGGGGGATTCGACGATGACGAGGGGCTTGCTCATGTGCGTTATGGGCTACGCCAAACGACGCGGGATTGTCAAGCAACGAGGCTCGAACGCTTGCCGCGCTTGGCTTTTGCTCAGTTTGCCCGGCTGGAAGCCGGTTCGGACTCGGTGATTTCGGCGACGGTGAGGTGGTGTCCTTCGACGTCGATCTTCGGCAGCACGCGGTCGAGCCACTTCGGAATCCACCAGTTGCGGTCGCCGAGGAGTTCCATCGTCGCCGGCACGAGAACCATGCGGACGATCGTCGCGTCGATGAACACCGCGAAGGCCATGCCGAGGCCGAACAACTTCAGCTGGCGGTCGTCACCCAGTACGAACGCGGAGAAGACGCAGACCATGATGAGGGCCGCTGCCGTGATGACGCGGGCCGTGGCGGCGAGACCATCAGCGACGGCGCGCGCATTGTCCTTCGTGCGGTCGTACTCCTCTTTGATGCGCGAGAGGAGAAACACCTCGTAGTCCATGGACAAGCCGAAGACGATCGCGAAGAGCATCATCGGCGCCCACGACTCGATCGGGCCGGCCTTGCCCACGCCGATCAGGTCCTTGCCCCAGCCCCACTGGAAAATGGCAACGATCAGGCCGTATGCCGCGCCGATCGAGAGCAGGTTCATGACCACTGCCTTCAGCGGAACGAGAAGACTGCGGAAGACCGCCATCAAGAGAATGAAGGACAGAACGAGAACAGCGGCGATGAGCAACGGCAGGCGACCACCGAGATAGTCGGCGAAATCGATGCTGGCGGCGGTGAAGCCACCGACCTTTGCCACCACGCCGGTGGCGGGAATGACGTCGTCGCGCAACGTGTGGACGAGTTTCGTCGTCGCCTCTTCCTGCGGTGCGCTCTTCGGGTAGACGATCGCGAGAGCAACCGGTTCACCGTTCACCTGCGCGTTCTCGCCGAGCGGACTGGGAACCGCAAAGGCCACGTTCTCGGTCTGTGACAGCGTTCCGAGGAACGCGTTGAACTGATCGGGTGATGCGGCGGCGTCGCCCTGCACGGTGACGAACAACGGGCCGTTCACACCGGGGCCGAAGCCCTCGGCGAGAAGGTCGTAGGCCTTGCGGACGGTTGTGCGTTCGGGCTGGTTGCCCGTGTCGCCGAAGCCGAGGCGGATGTCGAACAGCGGCACGGCGAGAAGTACGAGCACAGCGGACGACGCGACGAGAGAGAACCACGGGCGTCGTTGCACGACGCGGCTCCAGCGATACCAGAAGGTGAGTTCGCGGGCCTTTGGTTCGCGCACGGCGAGCGGCCGGCGCAGCGGTTTGATCACGAAGCTGACCGCGACGAGCGCGATCGACGCGAGCACGCCGGCGAAGAACACGCCGAGCGAGTGCGTGAAGATCGCAGCGAGCGACATGACCACGAACAACGCAAGCGAGACGACCGCCGCGCGCGAAGTGACGTCGATGCGGTGCTTCACCATGCCGAGCAGCGCGGGGAGAAGTGTGATCGAGGCGACCATCATCACGAGGACACCGATGGCCGCGCCCGTCGCGAGACCGCGCACGAACGACAAGCCCATGAGGTACAGGCCGAGAAGCGAGATGATGACCGTGATTCCGGCGAAGATGACGGCGCGGCCGCTGGTGTCGATGGCATCGACGATCGCGTCCTCGACGTCGAGTCCCTCGTGCAAGCCCTCGCGGTAACGGGTGACGATGAAGAGCGCGTAGTCGATGCCCACGCCGAGGCCGACCATCGCCACCATCGACGTGGTGAAGTCGGGCATCGACACGACATGGCTGAGCAATGTGACGACGCTCGAGGCGAGTCCGAGTCCGAGGAGTGCGGTTCCGATCGGCAGACCCATGGCGAGAATCGAGCCGAACGCGAGGACCAGAATCACCATCGCAGCCAACAAGCCGAGGGCTTCGCTCTCGGGCATCTCGAACTTCGCGAACGCTTCGCCGCCGTATTCGATCTGCAGACCGGGTACCTGGTACTTGTCGCCGATGTCGGTGATGACGTCGGCGACCTTCATCATGTCGGTCTGGCTGCGGTTCGTGATCTCGAGGCGAGCGAAACCGATGTAGCCCGACTCCGCGATTTGCTGCGGGTTCACGAATGGGCTGACGACGTTGACGCCTTCGACGGCGTCGACTTCGGCGACGAGGCCTTCGATCGACGTGCGGTAGGTGGAGTCGGTGAGGGCACGCTCGCTCTTGAAGACGACCTGGGCGGAGAAGCCGGCTGCGGTCGGGTTGACAGCCTCGAGGAGTTCCTGCACCTCACGCGATTCGGATTCGGGGAGAACGAAGTCGGTACGGAAGTTGCCGCCGGCGGCACCGGTGAGCGCGCCGACGACGAAGAAAAGAGGTATCCAGAGACCAAAGACGACGAACCTGCGACGACGTACGCAGAATCGGGCAATCGAGGAGAGCATGACGACCTTTCGGGGGGTATGGCCGTCCGTCAGGCTAGGGCAGTCGGCGTTAGCGTTCGTGAGGGTGAGCGCAGAAAATTCCCATCAGTGGCGGGTCCGCCGCCTCGACCGGGGCTGGAGTGCGCTCATTGATGGCGCGGGCAACGAAACAAGGGTGCGCAACATCGGTGCCGAGGTCGCCGTCGGCGACTACGTGACAATCGACACAGACGGCGAGCGAGTCGAACAGGTGGCGCCGCGTACCTCGGCCCTCGTGCGTCGGGCGTCGTTCGAGGGGGCACGCGCGGTTCCCCACGTCGTGGCCGCGAACATCGACGTCGTCTTTCTGTTGCACGCGGCACCGAGTGGTGTGAACCCACGGCGGCTCGAACGTGAACTTGTGCTCGCTTTCGACAGTGGTGCCCGGCCGGTGGTGTTGCTCACGAAAGCCGACGCCGTCGACGCCGCGCAGATCGAACGTGAGACTGCGGTCGTCGTATCCGTTGCGCCCGATCTCGCCGTGCACGCGGTCAGTGCGCGTGACACGGAAACACTCGACGTGTTGTCGCCGTATCTCGGTGGGACGATCGCGCTTCTCGGTGCGAGCGGCGTCGGCAAATCCACGCTCGTCAACGCACTCGTGGGTAGCGAGGTGCAGCGCACGGGCGAAGTGCGCGAAGGTGACCAGCGCGGTCGGCACACGACCGTTGCCGCCGATCTCGTTGCGTTGCCGGGCGGTGGCTGGCTCATCGACACGCCGGGGCTGCGCGCGGTCACGTTGTGGACCAGCGGGCACGGCATCGAACGGGCGTTCTCCGACATTTTCGCGTTGTCCGAGCAATGCCGTTTTCGTGATTGCAAACACGAGGAAGAACCCGACTGTGCGGTGCGGGCGGCAATCGACGCCGGGATGTTGTCGCCGGTGCGTTTGCGCGCGATGGAGAGACTCGTTGCCGAAGAGGCCGCCGTCGAGGATGAACAACGAGAACGCGAACGCACCGAAGATCGTCGCGGGTTCCGCAAGCGGCGTCCCGACGCCGAGCGGAACTAGCGTGTTCGGGATGTCGCCGACACTCGTCGTCCTTGCCGCCGGAATGGGTTCGCGTTACGGAGGACTGAAGCAGATCGACCCGATGGGCCCTTCAGGTGAAACGATTCTCGACTACTCGGTGTACGACGCATTGCGTGCGGGATTCGGCCGCGTGGTTTTCATCATTCGGCCCGACTTCGAGGACGCCTTCCGTTCCGGGGTCGCCGCCCGTTTCGCTGATCGTGTCGAGGTCGACTTCTCGTTCCAGACGCTCGACCGTCTGCCTTCGGGATTCGCCGTGCCCGCCGGCCGCGAAAAGCCCTGGGGCACCACGCACGCAATCCTCTGCGCACGCGAACAGATTCACGGCAACTTCGCCGTCATCAACGCTGACGACTTCTACGGGCGGCATTCGTACGCCGTGTTGTCGGCGCACCTGAATGATGCCGATCCCTCATCGACGGATTTCGCGATGGTCGGCTTCACGTTGCGCAACACCTTGTCCGACCACGGAAGTGTCGCGCGCGGCGTGTGTGCGGCGAACGCCGACGGTTTCCTCACGTCAATTGACGAGATGACGAAGATCGAACGCGATGGCGTCGCGGCGCGCAACACTCGCGAAGACGGAACCGTGGTGCGTTTGACCGGTGATGAACCGGTGTCGATGAACATGTGGGGGTTCACGCCGCGGTTGTTCGACCATCTCGACCGTGTGTTCGGCGAATTCCTCGCTCGTGCGGGTGGTGAATTGAAGAGTGAATGCTTCATCCCGTTGACGGTCGGCCAACTCGTCGACGAGCGAGTGGCGACATGCCGCGTGCTGCGCACCGACTCATCGTGGTTCGGCGTCACCTACCGCGAGGACAAGGAAGTCGTGCAGGCCTCGATCGCCGACCTCATCGCTCGGGGTGATTACCCGCCGAATCTCTGGGCCGAGTAGTTCGCGTCGGCCACCACCACTTCGCCTCGCTCGAGGCGGGGTGGCTACGGTGAACCCATGGAATTCGCACTGACCCCCCGCTGCGAGGAGTACCGCGAAAAGCTGCTCGCTTTCATGGACGAGAAGATCTACCCGGCCGAGCCGGTGTTCGAGCAGCAGTTGGAAGAAGCGGGCAACCCGCACGCGCACACGCAGATCATGGAAGACCTGAAGGCCGAGGCGAAGAAGCGCGGATTGTGGAACCTGTTCCAGCCACACAAGGAATGGGGCCCGGGCCTCTCGAATGCCGAATATGCGCCTCTCGCCGAGATCATGGGACGCTCGTTCATTGCGCCCGAGGCGTGCAACTGCAACGCCCCCGACACCGGCAACATGGAAGTCCTCACGATGTTCGGCACGCCGGAACAACAGGACATGTGGTTGCGACCGCTGCTCGAGGGCAAGATCCGCTCGGCCTTTGCGATGACCGAGCCCGCGGTGGCGTCGAGTGACGCGACGAACATCTCGTTGCGTATCGAACGCGACGGCGACCACTACGTGTTGAACGGTGTGAAGTGGTGGACGTCGAACGGTCTGCACCCGCTGACGAAGATCCTCATCGTGATGGGTAAGACCGATCCGTCGGCCCCGCCCCACCAGCAGCAGAGTCAGATCCTCGTTCCGATCGACACGCCGGGCGTGACGATCAAGCGCAACCTGAAGGTGTTCGGTTTCATCGACCATGAGGGCCACTCGGAGACCGTGTTCGACAACGTGCGCGTGCCGGCGACGAACCTCATCGCCAACGAAGGCGACGGTTTCATGATCAGCCAGGCGCGGCTCGGCCCGGGTCGCATCCACCACTGCATGCGCACGATCGGTGCGGCCGAGCGCGCACTCGAGATGATGTGCTCACGCTCGCTGTCACGCACAACGTTCGGCAAGCGGGTGGCCGAGCGATCGAACATTCAGGACTGGATTGCCGAGGCACGCATCGAACTCGAGATGGTCCGCCTGCTCACCATGAAGACGGCATGGCTGATGGACACGGTCGGCAACAAGGGTGCGCGCACCGAGATTGCGGCGATCAAGGTCGCCGCACCGAACGTCGCACTGAAGATCATCGACCGTGCGATTCAGGTGCACGGAGCGGGTGGTGTCAGCCAGGACTTCCTGTTGTCACGCATGTACGCCCACATCCGAGGGTTGCGTCTCGCCGACGGCCCGGATGAAGTGCACAAGATGACGATCGCCCGCGCCGAACTGCGCAAGTTCGACCCGTCATTCAGAACCGACGGGGTGAACTCGATCGCCCCAGGCGGCGGACGGGGCTAGTTCCAAACCCACCATCGCACCGCCGGTGCCCGATGCACCGACGACGGTTTGTGCGCCGTGGATGTCGGCGAACTGCTTCACGATCGCAAGACCGAGTCCCGAACCGGGCATCGCGCGTGTTGCCGCGGCGCGGTAGAACCGGTCGAACACGAACGGGCGATCCTCGGGTGCAATGCCGGGGCCGGAGTCGTGAACTTCGACGCGCGAGCCGCGAACGAACACGTCGATGGCGGTGGGGCCGGGGCTGAACTTCAGAGCGTTGTCGATGAGGTTCGACACCGCGCGGTCGAATTGGTTGGGCCGAACCTCGACGGTCGCGGCGTTTTCGACGTGCAAGCGAACATCGCGCCCCGAACGGCGTTGCGCCCGCTCGACGAGTTCCTGTACGGCCTCGTCGAGTCGAACGGCCGACGTCGTCTCGGTGGTGCTCTGGTCGCTGGCGAGCGCGGAGAGTTCGCTCGACAATGCCGCAAGTTCGTCGACCTCTGCGCGAATGTCGTTCACGATTTCGCGGCGGGTGTCGGCCGGCAGGTCGGGTCGTTCGAGTAGTTCGGCATTGGCCCGCAGGCTGGTGAGCGGCGTGCGGAGTTCGTGGCTGGCGTCCTGAACGAGTTGCTTCTGTTGGGCGAGGCTGCGACCGAGGGCTCCGAGCATCGTGTTGAAGCTGGTCACCAGATTGCCGACCTCTCCGCTTGCTTCGATGGTGATCGGATCGCTGGTGTTCTGCGTGCGGGCGATTTCGTCGGCCGAACTGGCGAGTTGCTCGATGGGCCGTGTCGTGCGCCTCGCGATGATCCAACCGATGAGTGCCGCAACGGCGATGCCGATGAGACCGATGACGATGAGCCACGTGCGCAAGCCTGCGCGGGCGTCTTCGATGTCGGTGATGTCCTTGCCCAACTGGATGGCACCACCCGCGGGAAGAGACAGTGTGTAGACGCGGTACGCCTTGTCGCCCACATCGGCGTTGGTGAAGCGGCCAGCGAAGCCGACGTTCGACGCGGCGAGTTCGAGGTCGGCACCGCTGACGGCCAACTCAGCCGGCCCGAGGCTGGCGAGAATCGCACCATCGGCACCGATCACCTGGGTGACGGCATCGAACTCGGGTTGCAGCAACGTGGGCCCCAACGGCACTCGTTGGCGACCGAAGAAGTCGGGACGGTCGAGTGCCCGGTCGATTTCGCGCACGATCGTCGCAGCGCGTGACTTCAACGAATCGTCGACCTGCGAGCGCAGTTCGTGGCTCGCGATGACGTACGCGCTGACGGCGAGCACGCCGACAGTCACCAACGTGATGAGTCCGGTGACGAGTGCGAGTTTCTTGCGGAGAGTCATGCCTTCACCGTGTAGCCGACGCCGCGAACGGTGAACACGATGCGCGGTTCACCGTTCTCTTCGGTCTTGCGACGCAGGTAGCCGATGTAGACATCGAGCGACTTGGAACCCGTCTCGAAGTCGTAGCCCCAGATCTCCTCGTACAACTGGTCGCGCGAGACAACGAGACCCGCGCGCAACATGAGGGCCTCGAGGAGGTCGAACTCGGTTTTGGTGAGATGAATCTCGCGTCCGTTGCGGTGTACCTGCCGGCGCGCCGCATCGAGAACCAGATCACCGACCTGCAGCGCGGTTGCCTCTTCGGTGGTGACACGCCGGCGCAACAATGCGCGCACCCGCGCCAAGAGCTCGTCGATCGCGAAGGGCTTCACCAGGTAGTCGTCGGCCCCCGCATCGAGTCCTGCGACACGGTCGTTCACCTCGTGCTTCGCGGTGAGTAGGAGAATCGGTACACGCGAGCCGCGCAACCGGGCTTCTTTGCACACGGTGAGACCGTCGGCGAATGGCATCATCACGTCCATCACCACCGCATCGGGTGGCGACGAGGTGATTGCAGCCAATGCCGCGGCGCCGTCGTTCACGGCGGTGACGCGGTATCCCTCGAGTTCGAGCACGCGCACGACGGCCGAACGCACTGCGGGGTCGTCCTCGGCAACGAGAACGCGGGGTGCATCGCCGTTGTTCGTGGTCGCCATGGGTCAAACGGTACCGATGCAACGGGGTCTGTCGGAATCCACCCGGGTCGATTCTTCGCGAATCCTTACCAATTCGACCGGACGTCAGAGACGCCCGTCGCGCAAGAGCTCTTTCACTTGGGCCGCCCGCACGCGGACCTCGGCGATGTCGGCGAGTTTTTGCGCCGATCGCACCTGCGTGGCGATGCGAGGGTTGCGGACGAACGCGGCCGAGTGTCGGTCGAGGAAGTCCCAGTAGAGAGTGGTGAAAGGACACGCATCGTCGCCGGTGCGCTTCTTGCGGTCGTAGCGACATCCCTTGCAGTAATCGCTCATCTTGTCGATGTATGCACCGCCCGAGGCATAGGGCTTCGTCGCCATTCGCCCTCCGTCGGCGAACAACGCCATGCCGACCACGTTGGGCACCATCACCCACTCGGCGGCGTCGACGAACACCCGTGACATCCAGTCGGTGAATTGCCGTGGTTCGACGCCGGCGGTGAGGGCGAGGTTGCCGAGGATCATGAGACGTTGGATGTGGTGCGCCCATGAGCGTTCGTTGATGCCCCCGACGACGCTGCTGACGCAGTTCATCGAGGTTTCGCCCGTCGCGAACGCCGGCGGCAGGTCGAGGTCTGCGCCGAGGGCGTTCTCGTCGCGGTAACCCGGCATCCACATCCAATAGAGACCCCACACGTATTCGCGCCATCCGATGATCTGTCGCACGAATCCCTCGACCGACGCGATGTCGGCACGGCCCTCGCGGTAGGCACGTTCGGCGGCACGCACGACCTCGTCGGGCATCAGGAGTCCGTTGTTGAGATACGGCGACAAAAGCGAATGCGCAAGATGCCAGTTGTCGGTGAGCATCGCGTCTTCGTGCGGGCCGAACATCGGCAGCAGATTGTCGATGAAGTGGTCGAGACGTCGCAGCGCGCCGTCGCGGGTCGTTGCCCACCAACCCACGGGCAAAGACCCGGAGCCTGTATGAGAAGCGACATCGTCGATGACTCGATGATCGATGTCGTCGAGATCATCGACGAGTGGTGTCGACCATCGGTCGTGGCCGTCGCGGGGTGGCGGCTCGCGATTCTCGTCGTCGAAGTTCCAACGCCCACCCGCGGGTTCGTCGCCGTCCATCAACACACCGAGCGACGCGCGTTGGTGGCGGTAGAAGTCCTCGAGCTTGAAGGTCTTGTAACCCTTGGCCCGACGGGCCTCGACCCAGTCCACGAAACCGCCGTGATGGAGGAGAAATTGGTTCGATGCCACGGTTGCAACGCCGAGATCGGCGAGCAACGTCCGCGCACCGACACTGTTCGGTTCGGTCGAGATGATCGTTGCGTTTGGGTTGCGCCGACGGTGATCATCGATCGCCGTGCGGAACGACGGCGCGGTGAGGTAGTCGACGGTGAAGCCGTCATTGCGCAGTTCCTCCGCGAAGTGGCGCATCGAGGAAACGTAGAAGTGCAGTCGTTGCGGATGCCACGGTTGCGAGGCGAGCTTCTCGGTGGATTCGACCATGAGAACGCGGTCGGTGTCCGGCCGTGCGGTCGCCAACGCACCGATGGCGCGGTTGAGTTGATCGCCGAAGACGAGGATCGTTCTCGGGTCGGTCATCGGGCGTACCGCTCGGCGTCGCCAACGGACGAGACGACATCGACGGCACGGTCGAAGCGGGTCGCTGCAAGCCGTTCGCGCACGCGGGGCATCGACGCGACAACAGCGACGCCGCGCTGCGATGCGCGCATGCGTGCCGCGAAACCCATGAGGGCGCCGAGTCCCGCGTCGTCGATGACATCGATCGCGTCGAGGTCGACCACCACCAGGCTGACTTCAGCCCTGGCGGTGTCGCGGTGCAGTGCGTCGGTCATTCGCGGGAGTGTCGACAATGTGATTTCACCCTCGACACGAACGACGAGCAAGGCCGTTCCGTCACGGCCCGTACGTTGGGAACTCGTCACCGACAACATCCGACGGGAACGCTACTGGTGGCTCGAGAGCCATGCTCACCCGTGCACGCAGCGTGATCGATCGCCTCAAGAAGTCGAAACCGGCGGGGGCGATGTACGTGCGATGGCTGAGTGAGACGGTGACGACACCGTCGGCGATCGTGATCTCGGTGCTATCGGTCCGGTGACGTTGTGCGGTGGCGTAGGGGTCGAGGGCAATTGCCACGTCGCGCGTGATTTCGCGCGCCGACTGCCACAGCGCCAATTGGTCGCGTGCGATGACACTGAACTGAACGACGAGCAGGGTGAAGACGGTGAGAAGCGGCAGCACCAGTGCGAGTTCGACCGCCGCCTGGCCCGCGTGGTCGCGCCGACTACGGCGTGATGGTTGTTTGTGTCGTCTTGTCGAGAACACCGTCGAAGACCGAGTCGAAGAGGTCACCGATGCGGCCGGCACCGCCACCCGCGGTCGCCCACGTGATGACGAGCACCGCGATGACCGCAGCGGCGAGAAGAATGAGCGCGTATTCGGTCGTCGCCTGACCCTCGTCGTCCTGGCCGAAGAACCCGAGGATCTTCCGTTGGAGCAGGCAACCCAAACGTGTTGTCGTTTCTTTCATGTGCGCAACCTTTCGTGGTCAACCGGGGAGTGGGCCGATGGTCAGCGAGGAAAGTGCTCCGATGAGGATGGGCACGACGGTGAGAGCGACGAACGAGGGAAGAACGCACGTGACGAGGGGGAACGCGAGCTTGATCGGCAACTTGGCGGCGTCGATTTGTGCAAGGCGTCGTCTTTCGGCGTGGGCCTCGCCGACCAAGCGGTCGAGAACGGGGGCAACCGGCAAACCGTCACGCTCGGCAGCCGCGAGTGTGTTGGCAATACCGACGGCGGCCGAGCCGAACACCGTGATGAGCTCACCCGTCGCATCGGCAAGTCGTTCGCCGGCTTCGCACCGCAGCAGTACGCGTTCGGCCACCCGCCGTACGTCGTGTTCCCCCCATCGCGCGATGCAGCCGAAAGCCTGGTGTGTCGTGCGGCCACTCTTCAGCAACACGACGAGAAGATCGACGAACTCGACGAGAGAGGCCGACATGTCGGGGCGACGGCGCAGCGACGGCATGGGCAGGCGTTCGATCAGGCGAACGAGCATGTGATCCTCTTCATCCACTTGCGTCCCGTGACGTTCAGGCCGAGACCAACGACCATGCAGGCAAGACCGGCGACACCACCGAAGTACGCCGACCGCACCGAGCCGTTGGTGAGGATCATCAGCACGCCGAACACCACCGGTAACCACGACAAGACCCGGGCGGCAAACACGGACTGCGCCGCATACATCCGACGTTCCGAGGCAACGGCATGTCGTTCGCGAAGCGCCCATGCGGCGCGCTGCAACGCAACCGTGGCACCCGAGCCGCCCGCTCCTGCCGCGACGAGCGACCGCACGAGGAACGCCTCGTTGCTCGGCCGCCGTGCGGCATCGGCGAGAACCTCG
>DAINNS010000021.1:0-12156 GCA_036735765.1 Ilumatobacteraceae bacterium
ACAGACACACGTCGGGAAGCAGGAATTCATCGACTTCCGGATGAGCCGCAATCTCTCGAGCGATGTCGGCCCCGACCATGAGCCCGGCCACGGCCGTGTTTCCTCCGAAGAACTCGTTGCGCACGGGAATCACCCTGACGTCCCGGTCGCCGACGAGATCGGCGATCACCGGCGCGGCGTACTCCCCCGTCAGAATGCCAAATCTTCCCTGCGATACCGAGGCGGGTGATTCGCGCCGTTGTCCGATCTCGATGCGCACCGGACGCAGACCCGTGTCACCTGCCGGGTTCACCGGTACGCGCTCTGCGCGGTAACCCGAAGGTGTTGCGCCATCCACCGAGGCAAAGAATCCCGATGTCGGTGCGGTGACCGAGTTGCGGCGACCGGCGAACTCTTCGCGGAAACTGGCGACGATGCCGACGCCGTCTTCGTACATCGGAAAGTCGCCGTAGTCGGCGACGTCGGGCATGGGCATGTCGGCGAGCAGGTACAGCTCATCGGACGCCCAGAACATCGGATGGCCCACCACGCGGCGCGCGACTTCCCGCCATTCGTCGACCAGTGCGATCGTGCGTCGCGCATCGGCGGTGCCGTGCACACGCAGGTGCGACTCGGGGTTGAACCGACTGAGACCCAGCGGCACCACGGCGACAGCATCGAGCTCGGGGAACTGGTCGAGAATCGATGCCAATGTTCGCTCGAGAACCACGCCATCGTTGATTCCCGGACACAAAACGATCTGGCCCCGCACGTTCGTGCCGTTGTCGAGAAGTGCGCGCAACCAACGCAGGCTCATCGCGCCACGCTCGTTGCGCAACATGTCGGCGCGGCCCCACGGGTCGGCGTCATGGATGCTGACGTGCAGCGGAGACAGCGCTTGGTCGATGACGCGTTCGAGGTCCATCTCCGTGAAGCGTGTGAGCGTGGTGAAGTTGCCGAAGAGGAAACTCAGCCGGTAGTCATCGTCTTTGAGGTAGAGGCTCCGACGCAGGCCCTTCGGCAACTGATAGATGAAGCAGAACGAGCAGTGGTTGTCGCAGGTCTGCACGCGATCGAAGACCGCACTGGCGATCGACACTCCGAGCGGCTCGCCGGGCTGCTTTTCCACGTCGACATCGACCATCATTCCGCCACGGTCGAGCCTCAGTGACACGTTTGCCTCGTCCACCTGGTGGTGCCATTCGATGATGTCGCGAATCGGGCGGTCGTTGACCATGGCAACGACGTCTCCGACTGCCACACCGGCACGGCCCGCGGGTGAATCAGGAACCACCTCGGTGATCCGGGCAGTGAGATCGACTGAATCAGCCACACGGGAATCAGTCACATGGTCAGGCTAACTGGGGTGCCGACAACTACCGTTGAAGCAGTGTCCACATCAGGCGTCGACAAGGTTCTTCTGGCCGCACCGCGCGGATTCTGCGCAGGCGTCGAGATGGCGATCAAGGCACTGAGTTGGCTCGTTCGCACGTTCGAGCCGCCCGTCTACTGCTACCACGAGATCGTCCACAACCGGATCGTGGTCGACCGCTTCCGCGAACGCGGCGTGGTGTTCGTCGACGACCTCGCCGAGGTTCCCGATGGCAAGCCGATCATGTTGTCGGCTCACGGCTCGCCGCCGGCCGTCGTCGAAGAAGCGCGCCGCAAGGGCAGTTACGTCGTCGACTCGGTGTGCCCACTCGTCACCAAGGTGCACCATGAGGTGAAGGTACGCGCGAACAAGGGCTATCGAATCGTCTACGTGGGACACGAAGGCCACGAAGAAGCCGTCGGCACGATGGCGGTGGCCCCGCAGGCCATCAGTCGTGTCGAATCCATTGCCGACGTCGACTCTCTTCCGGTCTTCGACGAACCCGTGGCACTTCTCGCCCAGACAACCCTCTCGCATCGCGATTGGTCAGACGTTGCCGTGCGTGTTCGGGAACGATTTCCCGATGTGTGGTCACCTGGTCGCAGCGACCTTTGCTTTGCCACGACCAACCGGCAGAGCGCTCTGACCGAACTCGCCGGGCGGTGCGACGCCATCATCGTCATCGGATCGTCGAACTCGTCGAACACCAGGGCTCTCGAACGTCTCGCAGTCGAATCGGGTTGCGCGCGGGTGTACCGAGTCAACAGTGCAGCGGAGCTGCCGACCGACCTCGTCGGAACGGTCGGTGTCACGGCCGGTGCTTCGGCACCCGAAGAGCTCGTCGACGAGGTGCTTGCGAAGCTTGCGCCGCGCAACGGCGTCGAAGAAGTTCGCGTCACCGAGGAAGACGAGTACTTCCCACCGCCGCGCAACATCCGCGACCTGCAGTCCGCCACGCTCGGCGCGTGCTATTCGATGCTCGCGGTCCCCGCGTCACGTCGCGCCGCGGGCAACGACCACAACATCGCTGCGAGCACCGTGCTGCACGCCCTCAACAAGTAGAAGGATCACATGATCAGCCCGACTCTCGACTCGCTGCGGAGTTTCCTGCACATCCTCGCCGTTGCCGTGTGGGTGGGCGGCCAGATAGTTCTCGGCGGTCTCGTGCCCCGCGTGCGCAAGTCGAACCCCGAAGCGTTGAAGACGATCGCCAACGCATTCGGTCGCGTTGCGTGGCCGGCCTTCGGCCTCGCCGTCGTGACCGGTATGTGGGCCATTCTCGACATCGACGTGTCGGCGATGGACTCGAGCTACCACGTCACGCTGGGCGTGAAGATCGTCGTCGTGATGTTGGCCGGATTTGCCGCCGCGGCTCACGCGAACACCAAGAGCAAACTCGTCCTCGCCCTCGGCGGGGCGATCGGTCTCCTCGCCTCTCTCGGCGCGCTGTATCTCGGCGTTCTTCTCGGCGCCGCGTCCTAGTTCCCGTCCTAGTTGCGCGGAACTTTGCTCCACGGGACGTCGCGGTCGACGCGGACGTCACCGGGGAGGCCGAGCACGCGCTCGCCGAGGATGTTCTTCATCACTTCGGTGGTGCCGCCTTCGATCGAGTTTGCGCGGCTGCGGAGGAACGCCTTCTGGTAGGTCTCGAAGCCCATCGCCGTGTCGGGACGGATCATCTCGTAACTGCCGTACAGCATCCCTTCGGGCCCGAGAAGGTTCATCGCGAATTCGTAGATGGCCTTGTTCAGATTGGCTGACTCCATCTTGCCGATCGACCCTTCGGGGCCGGGTACGCCCATCTTGCGGTTCTGGCCCGCGCGAATGTTGGTGAGCCGCAGTACTTCGGCGCGGATCCACAACTTCATGAGCTCGTCGCGGGTCGCGGGGTCCTTGCGGTCGGCATCCATTGTCGCCCAGATCTTCGTGAGCGAAGCGATGGTGCCCGAACCACGCGGAGGCACGACGCCGCCGATGGCGACGCGCTCGTTCATCAGCGTTGTGAGGCTGACGCGCCACCCGTCGCCCGGCTTTCCGAGCATTTCCTTTTCGGGAATCCGCACGTCGGTGAAGTACACCTCGTTGAACTCGGCTTCACCGGTCATCTGGCGCAACGGACGCACTTCGACGCCCGGCGCGTGCATGTCGACGACGAACGCGGTGAGGCCCGCGTGCTTCACGGCCTCGGCGTCGGTACGCACCACGAGGAGACCCCAGCGCGAGAGGTGCGCGAGCGTGGTCCAGACCTTCTGGCCGTTGGCGATCCACTCTTCGCCGTCCTTCACGCCCTTGGCCGAGAGGCCGGCGAAGTCGGAACCCGAACCCGGCTCGGAAAACAGCTGGCACCAGATTTCCTCGCCGGTGAAGAGCGGTCGGAGGTAGCGGGTCTTTTGCTCTTCGCTGCCCCACTCCACCACCGTCGGGCCGCACATGCCGTAGCCGATGGGGTTGCGGGCGTATGCGTTCGGTGCACCCTGGGCGTTCAGGCGCTCGTTGATGAGTTTCTGGTGACGCGGGGAGATGCCGAGGCCGCCATGCCCCTTCGGAAAATGAACCCACGCAAGACCAAGGTCGAACTGCTTGCCGAGGAAATCGACTGCTTTCGTCGATGAGGGCGGGCACGTCGACAACAATTCGTCGACCAGACCGTTGACCAATTGCTCTTCTGAGACCACGGTTGATGCACTCACAACACACCCCTTATGTCAGTGGAACTTGCCAAAAGTTACCGCAGGGTCACCGCGGGCCACCAAACCGTTCTCGGGTCGACCGCCGGGTTCACTGCCGAAGGCGACGTTGAGGCATCGGTCACAAAAGCCGACTAACTTGCCCGACATGTTCCCCGGGGATCACGCCAAGAAAAATCCAGACAAGCCCGCCTACATCATGGCCTCGACCGGCAAGGTCGTGACCTACAAAGAGCTCGACGAGGCCGCCAACCGACTCGCCAATCTCCTGCGTTCGGCCGGCCTCGGCGTGGGCGATCACATCGCCATCTGCATGGAGAACCACGAGCGCTACATGGAGGTGATCTGGGGCTGCCACTACGCCGGACTCATCTACACCGCGTGCTCGAGCCGACTCACCTCGGATGAACTCGCCTACATCATCAACGACTGCAATGCGAAGGGGTTCATCACCTCCAAGTACAAAGCCGACCAGGCCGCCGAAGTGGCGGGTTCGATCCCGAACGCCGCACTGCGCTTGATGCTCGACGGCACCATTCCCGGCTTCGAGTCGTACGAATCGGCCGTGGCAGCACAGTCGCCCGCGCCGCTTGCCGAGCGCATCGGCGGCATGGACATGCTCTACTCGTCGGGCACCACGGGCAAGCCCAAGGGTGTCCTCGGCACGTTCCCACGCAACGAGCTCGGCCAACCGAACGGTGTCGCTGCACTTTCGTCGATGTTGTTCGGCGTCACCGAGGACGCGATCTACCTCTCCCCCGCCCCGCTGTACCACGCGGCTCCGCTGCGCTTCAACCTCGCGGTGCACTTCATCGGCGGCACCACCGTGATCATGGAGCACTTCGATGCCGAGGAATACCTCGCACTCATCGAACGCCACAAGGTGACCCACAGCCAGCTCGTCCCGACGATGTTCGTGCGCATGCTGAAGCTTCCCGAAGACGTGCGCAAGCGCTACGACACGTCGTCGCTGCAAACCGCGATTCACGCCGCCGCGCCGTGCCCGGTCGAAGTGAAGCGGCAGATGATCGAGTGGTGGGGCCCCGTCATCCACGAGTACTACGCAGGCACCGAGGGCAACGGCTTTGTGTATTGCAATTCCGAGATGTGGCTCTCACACCCCGGCACCGTGGGCAAGGCCATTCAGGGTGTCGTCCACATCTGTGACGAGAACGGCGACGAGGTGCCGACGGGCGAATCGGGAACCGTGTTCTTCGAGAGCGGCACAGTGTTCGAGTATCACAACGATCCGGAAAAGACGAAGAGCTCCCGCGATCCGAAGGGCCGCGGTTGGTCGACGCTCGGCGACGTGGGCTACCTCGACGCCGATGGTTTCCTCTATCTCACCGACCGCAAAGCGTTCATGATCATCTCGGGCGGCGTGAACATCTATCCGCAGGAGTCGGAGAACGTGCTGATCAACCATCCGAAGGTGGCCGACGTGGCCGTCTTCGGTGTTCCGAACGACGAATTCGGCGAAGAGGTGAAGGCCGTCGTCCAACCGGTCGCGATGCCCACCAGCGACGACGAAGCAAAGGCCCTCGAACGCGAACTCATCGCGTTTTGTCGGTCGCAACTCGCCGACCTCAAATGTCCTCGATCGATCGACTTCCGGCCCGACCTGCCCCGACACCCGACGGGCAAGCTCTACAAGCGTCTCCTCAAGGACGAATACTGGAAGGCGGCGGGTCGTTCGATCTGACCTGCCGAAACGACATTGCTGAGACACCACCCGTTCTTCGAGTGGGCGGGCATTCACGCTTTCGCCCATCGTGGCGGTGCCAGCGATGCCGCCGAGAACACCTTGGCCGCGTTCCAGCACGCGGTCGACCTCGGTTACACGTACATGGAGACCGACGTTCACGCGACGGCCGATGGGGTGTTGCTTGCATTCCACGACGATGATCTGCGCCGAACCTGCGGCGTCGAGGGCAAGATCTCCGAGATGAACTGGGCCGACGTGCGCAATGCGCGCGTCGACGGACGCGAGCCGATCCCGACGTTCGACGAACTGGTGACGACCTGGCCCTCGTTGCGATGGAACATCGACTGCAAGGCCGACAACGCGTTGCCGCACCTCGTCGCCGCACTCCGCAAGCACCGGATTCTCGATCGAGTGTGCCTCGGGTCGTTCAGCGACCGCCGACTGAGAACATTGCGGGCCGAACTCGGTCCTGAAGTTGCAACTTCGCTCGGTCCGCAGGGAGTTGCCCGACTGCGACTCGCCGTTTCACTCGGTCGGGCGATCCGATTTCCCGATGCCGTCTATGCGGTCCAGATTCCCCCGAAACAGGGACCGATCCCCCTCCACTCACAGCGGTTCATCGACATCGCCCACGAGTCGGGACTGCACGTCCACTACTGGACGATCGACGACCCCAACCAGATGCACGAACTTCTCGATCGCGGTGCGGACGGCATCATGACCGACAAACCGACGATCCTCCGCGACGTCCTCGTCGGCCGCGAACGTTGGTGATTACGCGTCTCGCGCCGCGCCGTATCTATTAGGCGTCTCGCGCCGCCCCTTGCCTCTTGACGATGGGGTCTTTGTCGCTCCATGGGAAGTTGATCCACATGTCGGTGCGCTTCCACACATAGTCACAACGCACCACGGAGTGCGGCTTTTCGTAGAGCGCCGCGACCCGCGATTCGGCGACTCTGCCTTCGCAGAACTCTTGGACGAGCTTCAGGGTGTGGCCGGTGTCGGCGACATCATCGACGATGAGGATCCGGGCGTCGCGAACATCGACGAAATCGGGAACGGGCGGCAGGATCATCGGCATGTCGAGGCGTTCGTCGACGTCGGTGTAGAACTCGACGTTCATGGTGTAGGTGTTCTTCACTGAGAGTGCATACCCGAGCGCACCGGCGAGGAAAAGCCCTCCGCGGGCGATGGCGAGGATCATGTCGGGGTCGTAACCCGACTGCGCGATGTCGCGAGCGATGTCCCGCGAGGCCTCTCCGAAACCGTCCCACGTCAGAATTTCGCGCTGATCAGACACTCTCACTCCCTCTTTGCGCTCAACCTAGTCGTTCACGGTTCGTACGGACAATGTCGGCAACCGCTCGAACAACACCGACCCCGCGAGGCGAGGAAGACCGATGTCATCACACTGCGTTTCGTGAGTGGGTCGATGTAGACGGGGTCTCCCCTGTCGACAGCCGTGCGATGCGCACTGAGAATTCTTTCCACCATGGCGGCGTCGCGGGGCAGCCGCTGCGGCAGTGGGTGGTCGACGTGGTCGGAGCGCAGGGGTGCATACCGTTCGACCACGCTGATCAACCTACTGAAACACACCCGCCGCCTAACATCGCAGCGATGACCGCGCTCGAATCGCAACCGCACGCGCTCACCGATGTGCGCACGCTGCGCCACACGCTGGGGGTCTTCAGGTTCGGGGCAATCGATCCCACCGCCCGCCTCGATGGCACCCGACTCGTCATGGCTTCCGTGACTCCCGCCGGGCCGGGCTGGGTCGACGCATCCGTCACCGGTGTCTCTTTCGGCGGTGCCGGAGAATTCGTCATTCGAGAACGACAACCCGATCCCCTCGGCCACCGCGACCAATTCGTCGCCCTCGCACCCGCCCACGACGTCGTTGCACGTCTCCAACGCGACTTCGGCGGGCTGCGTGTCGGCGCATCGGCCGATGTCTACAAGGCGGCCCTCACGGCCACCCTCGGCCAGCGCATCACCGCCGCCGAGGCGGTGAACCAGTGGGGCCGACTGTGTCGCTCGCTGTCGCTCGCCGTCGAAACCCCCGTCGGCACGCTTCTGGCCCCGCCCGATCCGGCCACTCTCTCGCAGATGTCGCCGTACCAACTGCATCGGTTCGGCATAGAAGAGGCGCGTGCGCGCACTCTCATCGCCATTGCGCGGGTCTTTCACCGCCCGGGCCGGCACCACGTCGACCCGGAGGTCGCATTGCGTCGACTCGTCGCCGACGTCCCGAGATTCGGTCCATGGACCCGCGCACTCGTCGAGGCCGAGGCTCTCGGCAGCCCCGATGCGGTCGCGGTGGGTGACTTCCATCTGAAGAACGTCGTGGCGCACGCCCTCACGGGTCGTCCGCGCGGCACCGACGAAGAGATGCTTGCCGCGCTCTCGCCCTATGCAGGCAACAGGGGCCGCGTGCTCGCATGGTTGGCTCTCGGCGGTATCGCCGCACCGAAGTTCGGGCCCCGTCGACGCAACATCGACATTCGCGCGCTCTGACGACTCAGGAGCCGGTGGCAAGCATCGCGTCGCGCACCGACCAAAACCCCGGCCAACTCTTCGACACCACCGCTGGGTCGTCGATCGACACGCCCGCGACGCGTCCCGCGAGGACGGCGAAACTCATCGCGAGTCGATGATCGTGGTGCGTGGCGAGGTGGGCACCGTGGAGAGCCGCGGGCTGGATGATCAGGCCATCGTTGGTCTCGGCCACGGATGCACCGCATTTGGCAAGTTCGCGGGCGAGGTCGCCCAGACGATCACTTTCCTTCGCGCGGATGAACCCGACACCCCGTATCCGCGAACCCTCGGCAGCGAACAGCGCGACGACGGCGACGGTGGGCACGAGATCCGACACGTCGACCATGTCGATGTCGATTCCACGAAGCGGCTGGTCGAGATCACGGTGCACGCTGATCGAGGTGAGACCACGCTCGACGCGACATCCCATGTCTTCGAGTATGTCGGCGAAGGCGACGTCACCCTGCAACGAGTCGGCGGTCAGGTTCGGAATGGTGACCGACCCGCCGCACACTGCCGCAAGAGCCATCGGATACGAGGCCGAAGAAGCATCCGGTTCCACCTCGTAGTGGCGCGCGACGTATCGGCCTTCGGGGACGGTGACGACCCTGCCGCGCGCGGTGTCGTTGATCGCAGCATCGACGCCGAAGTCACGCATCACCTCGACGGTCATCTCGAGATACGAGTCGGACACACGCTCACCCGCGACGACGAGACGCAAACCGCCACGCAGATATGGAGCCACCAGCAACAACGCCGTCGCAAACTGACTCGAGACCCCACCGGGGATCTCGATCTCTCCCCCACGGATGCCGCCGGCTGACACCTCCACGGGAAGGTGGCCTGATTGTCCGAGCGGGTTCACGTGTGCACCCAACGCCGCAAGGGCATCGTGCAGGTCGGCCATCGGCCGACCACGCAACGCTTCACCGCCGTCGATCACCGCTCCGGTTGAGCGCAGTGCGCACACTGCGGTGAGGAACCGCGACGTCGTGCCGGCAAGACCCGCATCGATGCGTGCGAAACGGGAGGACTCCAAATCGAGTCCCGCATCGAACCGAACCACCCCGTCACCGGCGTCGACAACCTCGACGCCGAGCGATCGGAGCCCTCGCACCATCGCAACCGAGTCGTCCCCGTCGGGAACGTTCGAGACGACCGTGCCACCGCCGGCGAAGGCAGCACAGACGAGGGCTCGGTTCGCGATGCTCTTCGAGCCGGGCACCGCGACGGTGCAGTCGACCGGCGCACCAAAGACGTCGATGTCACGCGCGATGACGATCACCTACCCGGTTTGAAACCGCGAGCGATGAGGCCACCCCGAAACAGCTCGACCTGCCCCGCCTCGACGAGCACCACGGCGATGCCCCGATCACCCTCGGCCGAGTGCACGACCTCGAAGTTGGCGAGGTTCACGTTCAACTCGGCTGCCAGGGTGAAGATCTCGGCCGCCGAGCCCGGCCTGTCGGGAATCGGAATCCGGACCTCGACGGCATCTTCGAGGGATCGCACCCGGGCGGGCAGGTTGCTTCGGGCTTCGCGCGCGCGGAGCAACAGCCGTTCGAGACCCGCCGTGTCCTCTTTGTCGACGGTGCCGCGCAAGTCGATGAGGCCGGCAATGAAGTCGTCGAGGGTTGCCACGATCGCGTCACGGTTGGCACGGCAGATGTCGAGCCAAATGCCCGGCTTGCTCGACGCGATGCGGGTCATGTCGCGAAAGCCGCCGGCTGCCATGCGCAGCAACGACGCGTGCTCTTCGGATCTGCGGTCTGCAAGGGTCATCAAGGTCGCGGCGGTGAGATGCGGAACGTGACTGACGACCGCGATCAACCTGTCATGATCATCGGCCGACAATGCGAGGACGTTGGCGCCCAATTGATTGGCAACCCCGGCGGCGAGAGCAAACACGGCGTCGGGCGTGTCGGGATTCGGGGTGAGTATCCAAGTCGCGCCCTCGAACAGCGTCGAATCGGCCCCGTCGAGGCCGTCGAGTTCGGAACCCGCCATCGGGTGCCCCCCGATGAAGCGTGGGTTGGCGATCCCATCGACGAGCGGACCCTTCACGCTTCCCACGTCGGTGACGACACCGCTCGTCGCCGCGAGCGCGGCTTCGACTTCCGCACGCAACTGCAGCACGGGAACCGCAACGAAGGTGATTTCTGCATCCGCGTCGAGACCCGAGGCCGACACGATGCCGCGTTCGACGGCCAACTCCTGACGTCCCGGGTGCGGGTCGGTGCCCTGCACACGCCATCCCGACTCGACCAGCCGTGCGGCGATCGACCCTCCGATCAATCCCAGACCGACGACGTTCGCGCTGCGCTGAATCGCATCCGTAGCCATCACCCCGAGACGCTAGCGACGACCATCGCCCGCCATCGCTTCGATTAACGCCTTCCGCTCGGCGAGGGACAATTCTCGCCATGCCCCTGGTTTCAGCTTCGTGTCGGTGATCGGTCCGATGCGTGTCCGCACGAGTCGCTCGACGTCGTGGCCGATCGCCTCGAACATTCGTCGCACCTGACGGTTGCGACCCTCGTGGATCGTGATCGAGACCGTCGAATCACTGCGTTGGCCGACCTTTGCGGGGGCAGTCGGGCCGTCTTCCAGTTCGACCCCGTCACGCAACTTGCGCAGTTGACCTTCGGTCAAGCGCGGCCCGCCGCGCAACAAGACGACGTACTCCTTGTCGACGCCCTTGCTCGGGTGCGTGAGGAAGTGCGTCAGGTCCCCATCGTTGGTCAGGATCAGCAATCCCTCGGTCTCGGCATCGAGTCGGCCGACGGGGAACACACGCGGACTCTGCGGAACGATGTCGACGACGGTTGGGCGACCCTGCGGGTCACTCGCCGTCGAGATGACGCCACGCGGTTTGTTCAGCAGGTAGTACACGAGGTCCGGTCGCGCACCGATGGGAACACCGTCGACGGCGATCACGTCGACGAGGGTGTCGACACGGCGACCCAATTCCGCGACTTCTCCGTTCACCGTCACGCGCTCATCGGCGATCAACTCTTCGCATGTGCGACGACTTCCCCACCCGAGTGCCGCAAGCACCTTCTGCAGGCGTTCGCCCTCACCGGCCGGTGATTCGTCGGGTTCAGTCGTCGGAGGCTGGCGCATCGCCGACGGCTCCGCCCGCATCGGCCTCGATCGGCGTGATTCGCAAGGTGGCCTCGAGGGCCTCGACAATTTCGGCATCCGGTACGAACTCCGCGAGCGGCGGCAACTCGTCGACCGAATTCAATCCCAACTTCTCGAGGAACAAGGGGGTCGTGCCCCACAAGACGGCCTGCCCGGGGCCGTCGTCGCGGCCACGCTGTTCGATGTAGCCACGCCCCTGCAGGGTGCGCAGCACCGCATCGGGATCGACACCACGGATCGAAGCAATCTGCAGGCGCGAGATCGGTTGCTTGTACGCGATGATCGCGAGGGTCTCGAGGGCCGCCGCCGACAAACGTGCGCGCTGGCCGTCGAGCACGAAACGCTCGACGTAGGGCGAAACATCCGGATGGCTCTGGAACCTGTAACCACCGGCAACCTTGACAACCTCGAACCCGCGGCCCTGTTCCTCGTAGCCGGACTTCAAGTCGGCGATGATGGCCTCGACATCCGCCACCGGGGTTTCGAGCAGTTGGGCAAGAAGTTCGACGGGCACGGGTTCGATTGCCACCATCAGCACGCCCTCGATCACGCGCGCCGCGTCGTGTGTTTCAGCCGTTGACCTCTCACTCATCGGAACTGTCAGCCCTCGTAATCGTCGATCGCGAACGCCGCACCTGCAGCCGCCATTTCGTTGCCGATCCAACGCACTTGAATGTCGCCGAATCGATCGGCTTGTTCGAGGTCGACGAGACCCTGCTTGTACAGCTCCAGCA
>DAINNS010000022.1:0-10181 GCA_036735765.1 Ilumatobacteraceae bacterium
CTTGAACTCGGTTACGTCTTTGGTAGCACGCTGACTTTTGCGCAGCGGCCGTTGGTGCCGGACGCGCAGATGCTTGCCGAGTGGGCCCCTGACGTTGCGATCATCGGCGCACCATTCGACCTCGGCACGACGAATCGTCCGGGCGCGCGGTTCGGCCCGCGCGGCGTGCGGGCGAACGCGTATGAGCCGGGTACGTACCACCTCGACTTGGGAATCGAGATCTTCGAACATCTCGAAGTTGTCGATGCGGGCGATGCGTACTGCCCCCATGGCATGGTCGAGGCCAGCCTCGACAACGTGAAGAAGAAGGTTGCCGAGGTGGTGAACCTCGGTATCACACCGGTCGTGATCGGTGGGGATCACACCATCACGTGGCCCTCGGCGACTGCAGTGGCGGAAAAGTACGGCTTCGGTCGCGTCGGCATGGTGCACTTCGACGCGCACGCCGACACGGCTGACACGATCGACGGCAATCTGGCGAGCCACGGAACTCCGATGCGCCGCCTCGTCGAGAGCGGTGCCATTCCTGCGAAGAACTTCGTACAGATCGGACTGCGCGGCTACTGGCCCGGCCCCGAAGTGTGGAAGTGGATGGGCGACCAGGGCATGAAGTGGCACATGATGGATGAAGTGCATCGTCGTGGGCTCGATGACGTCATCACCGACGCAATCGCCGAGGCGATGAACGGTGTCGACCATCTGTACGTCAGTGTCGACATCGATTCGCTCGACCCCGCGTACGCGCCCGGAACCGGCACCCCCGAGCCCGGCGGTATCGCAAGCGTCGACATGCTGCGGGCCTTGCGACGTCTCGCGCTGGAGACACCCCTCGTGGCGTTCGACGTGATGGAGGTGGCGCCCGCCTATGACCACGCCGACTGCACGGTCAACGTCGCGCACCGCCTGATCATGGAAGTTCTGGCCGGCCTGGCAGCGAAGAAACGCGGCTAGCGATTACTTGAAAGAGCACGGCATGCGCTTGATGCCGTTGATGAAGTTGCTCTGCAAGTAAGCGGGTTCGCCCGTGATCTGCAAGCTGGGTAGGCGACGGCGGATTTCATCGAACATCACCGCGATCTCGCGGCGCGCGAGGTTGGCGCCGAGACAAAAGTGCGGGCCTCCGGCACCGAAGCCGACCTGCGGTGGCTGGATGTCGCGTCGGACGTCGAACACGTCGGGATTCGTGTACACGCGCTCGTCGCGGTTGCCCGACGCGTACCACATGACCACTTTCTGGCCGGCTTTGACGGGAAAGCCGTTGATGTCGGTGTCTTCGGTGACGGTGCGCCGGAAGTGGATGACGGGTGTGGCGTACCGAACGATCTCTTCGACGGCCGACTTGGTGTGGGCGTCGAAGTTGTCGAACCAGATCTTGCGCTGGTCCTGATGGTCGGTGAGCAGTTTCATGCCATGGCTGATGGCATTACGAGTTGTTTCGTTGCCCGCAACGACGAGGAGAATGAAGAACGACCCGAACTCCTGCGAGGTCAGGCGCTCGCCGTCGACCTCGGCCTGCATCATCACCGAAGTGATGTCGTCGACGGGGTTCTTGATGCGGTCTTCGCCCAAGGCCTGCGCGTAGTTGAACATGCTCAAACCGGCGTTCAGCAGGTCGTCGAGACCCGTGACGAGTTCCGGGTCGCCGACACCGAGAATCGTGTTCGTCCACGTGAGGATCTGTTTGTAGTCCTCTCGCGGGATTCCCATCATTTCGCAGATGATCTCGAGTGGGAAGCGCGAGGCGATCTCCTCGACGAAGTCGCATTCGCCGCCGGGAAAGCGCTCGATGACGTTGTCGACGACTTCCTTCGCTTTCGTGACGACGTATTCCTCGACCCGCTTGATCTCGCGAGGTGCGAAACCGCGCGAGACGATCGACCGCAGTCGGAAGTGTTTCGGGTCGTCCATGTTGATCATCGATCCGAAAAACTCGTTCAATTCGACGGTGAGGTCGCCGATGTTCGATCCCTTGCCGCTGCAGAACAGCTCGGGATGGCGGCTGACGTGCCAGATGTCGTCGTGACGTGTGAGGGCGATGTACCCGGGACCGCGGGGGATGGGGGAGTTCTCGAATTCCCACTCCTCGAAGAAGTGGTACGGGTCTTCGTCGCGAAGTGTCTTGAACGCGCCGTAGCGGAAGGCGCGGTCTTGCACCCAGAACTCGGGGTTCGAAAGGTTGATCTCCGAGAGCGGGACCTTGGGCAACGATGAGGCCTGAGTCGACATGCCGTGAGATTATGCGTTCGTGGAGAACGACCACGAAGCCCTCCCCGAGATTCGCACCATCGAATTCACGTTCTTCGTGGACGCCGAGACGTATCTCATGGCCGGAGGTGAACTGGCGGCCGCCGAAGACGAACTCTTCGACGCCGGAGTCGAACGCGTCGACGTGCCGACGCAGTTCGGCCACGACCTCGGTGAGCGCGTGCCCGTTCGGGTGGTCGGAACGGCCCGCGGCCTGCGTTGGTACGCAGGGCTCTTGAATCTTCGCGATCCTCTCCAGAGGGAAGAGCTCGACAGAGTGATCTCGGCGCGGGAACGTGCATAAAACGCACCACCCCGCGCCGAGAATCCTCAAGGTGGCTAGGGTTGCGGGGTCACACCGGGAATCCAGGGGGAACCATGGCTGAAGCCGTCATCGTCGCAACCACTCGCAGCCCGATCGGGCGTGCCTTCAAGGGGTCGCTCGTCGACATGCGTCCCGACGATCTGTCGGCGCAGATGGTGAAGGCCCTCATGGCGAAGGTGCCACAGGTGAAGGCCGACGACATCGAAGACCTGATGATGGGTTGTGGTCAGCCGGCCGGCGAACAGGGTTTCAACATCGCGCGCGTCGTTGCGATCCTCGCCGGTCTCGACAACGTGCCGGGCGTGACGGTGAACCGTTACTGCTCGTCGAGCCTGCAGACCATCCGCATGGCCGCTCACGCGATTCGTTCCGGTGAAGGCGACTGCTTCATCGCGGCGGGTGTCGAATGCGTCAGCCGTTATGGGGCCGGCGCCAGCGACTCGGCGCCGAACGCAGTGTTCGCCGACGCGGGCAAGCGCACCAAGCAGCGCTCCGAAGGTGGCCAGCCGTCGTGGACGCCACCGCAGGGACTTCCCGACATCTACATCGCCATGGGTCAGACCGCCGAGAACGTGCGCGAAGTCGAAGGCGTGACGCGCCGCGAGATGGACGAATTCGGTGCGCGTTCACAACAACTCGCGGTTGCAAACCAGAACAACGGATTCTTCGAGCGTGAGATCACTCCCGTCACCCTTCCGAACGGAACGGTCGTGTCGAAAGACGACGGGCCGCGTGACGGCACGACCGTCGAGGGTCTCTCGAATCTGAAGCCCGCATTCCGTCCCGACGGTGAAATCACGGCGGGCAATGCCTGCCCGTTGAACGACGGCGCAGCGGCCGTGATGGTGATGAGCGACACCAAGGCCAAGCAGTTGGGCATCACGCCCCTCGCCCGCGTCGTTGCGTCGGGTGTGTCCGGTCTGAACCCCGAGATCATGGGTCTCGGCCCGATCGAGGCGATCCGTCAAACGTTGGCGCGCGCCAAGATGACCATCGATGACATCGACCTGGTGGAAATCAACGAAGCCTTCGCAGCGCAGGGGATTCCGTCGGCAAAGCACCTCAACATCCCGATGGACAAGTTGAACGTTCACGGCGGTGCGATCGCCCTCGGCCACCCCTTCGGTATGACCGGCGCACGCATCATGGCGACGCTGATCAACGGCCTCCAACACGAAGACAAGACCTTCGGCCTCGAGTCGATGTGCGTCGGTGGCGGCCAGGGCATGGCCATGATCATCGAACGGCTCAGCTGACGCTTCGCCTTGTGATCATTGAACGGCTCAGCTGAGCTAGATCAGTTTGTGTCGTCGCGCCATCAACTGGGCGATGAGTGACAACGTCAGCATCGCGATCGCGATGACTCCGAAGGCCCACACTGGTCCGTGTGCACCGTAGATCCACGGGCTGACGAAGGCCGTTGCCGCGGCACCGACGAGATTCGCCGCACCGGACAGGCCCTGTGCCGCCGCAGCGCGCCCCTCTGGGGCGACCTGCGACATGCTCGCCTGTGACGCGGGAATCGTCGCTGCCTGAACGACGCCCTCGACGATCGACACGATGATGATCGCGAGCGGAGTGGCGGCAAGGCCGTAACCGGTGACGATCGGGGCGAGGACGAAGATCGCGTAGAGGGCCGTGCGCAGGGCGCCCCACTTGTCGGCCAAGCGACCACCGAGGCGGGCGAGCAATACGAAGGGAACGCCGTAGATGAGGAACGACAAGCCGACGACGAAATTCGATGCACCACGGACCGTGATGAACCGATCCCAAAGCGCGTCGTATACCCCGATCGGAAGGTAGAGGCTCATCGTCGTCAATGCGACGGTGCGCACACCCGGGAATCGCAGCAAGGTCAGGCTGATGCGGCGTGATTCGCCCGACGAGGGAAGGGTTGGCAGCGACTTCGCCGCCAGCGTCCCTGATGCAACGACCGCAACGATCGCGAAAACGATGAATGTCCAACGCAGGCCGAGCGGGTCGAGCATGATGCCCCCGATGAACGGCCCACCAACGATTCCCGCGGTCTCGACGCCGGCAAGCTTGCCGAGGCGTTCGGCCGCTCGACTCTTGTCGAGGTTCGCGGCAATCGCACGTGCCGCCGGCTGTGTGCATCCGAACGAGACGCCGACGATCGCGCGACCGATGACGAACTGCCACAGCGTGTCGCCGAGCGCGAAGACGAGAGAGCCCGCCGCGGCGAACGCGAGTCCTGTCACCATGAGGGTCTTCGGCTTGTGGGTGTCGGCCAATGGCGCGACGAAGACTTGTGTCAAAAGCCCCATCAAGAACCCGATGCCGGCGATGAGGCCGAGTCCGAAATCCGCGAAACCATAGGTGTCCTGCAGGTCACCGAGGGCCGCGAAGATGATGCTGTTCGAAACCGCGGTTGCACCGGAGGCGAACATCAAGACGCTGAGCGTCGCGCGTGCATGGTCTGCGGCGTCTTGTGCGCCCGCAGCCGGATCAGCCACGAGAATTCGCCTCGACGAGCACCGCGTCATTGAACGAAGGCCAGAACTCCATGCCCCATTCGGTGAACTCCCGGTTCGACAGCATCACACAGGCGACGTCGGCAACGGGGTCGACCCACAGGAACGTGCCGGTGCCGCCGAAATGTCCCCACGTCGCTGCTGATCCGTGCGGTGCGGTCCAGTGCGGGTGCTTCGTCCCACGAATCTCTGGACCGAGGCCCCACGGGCATGGGTCGAAGCGACCGAGGCCGGGCACCACACCTTCGAGTTCCGGGAACTGCACCGTTGTCATCTCGCGCACGGTCTCTCGCGACAGCAGCGTCGGGCGGCGTAATTCGGCCGTGAAGCGCGCGCAATCAGCAACGTTGCTGACGACGTCCTTGGCAGGCGAGCCTTCGAGCACGGTGTTCCCGAGGCCGAGTGGCTCGCACACCGCCTCGCGCAAGTAGTCGGCGAAGTCGAGACCCGCTCGGTCGGCAACGTGCGCGGCGAGAATCTCGATCCCGGTGTTCGAGTAAATGCGCTTGCGCTCCGGCGACGTGATCGGGTTCACGCCGTCGAAGGAGTAGCCGCCGGCGTGCGCGAGAAGGTGGCGGACCGTGCAGCCTTCTTGGCCGACGGGCTCAGAAAGGGAAGTGGTGCCCTCTTCGACCGCGATCATCGTGGCCCACGCAGTGAACAGCTTGCTGACGGACGCGATGCGAACTGTGCGCGTGGAGTCACCGTGGGTGTGGAGCGTGCCGTGCCGGTCGATCACCGCCACGGAGGCGAATTCGACGGGCCAGCGAGAGACGTGGCCGAACGCTTCGATTACTTCAGGTTAGAGCGGATGAGTTCGGCGACGCGGAATGCGAGGTCGATGCTCTGCCGTCCATTGAGGCGTGGATCGCACACGGTCTGGTAGCGATCATCGAGGTCTTCGTCGGACAACGCATGCGAGCCGCCGAGGCACTCGGTGACGTCGTCACCCGTCAGCTCGACGTGGATTCCGCCGGGCCAAGTGTGCTCGGCACGGTGCGCGCGCACGAAGCCGGCGATCTCCGCAACCACATGGTCGAGGTGGCGCGTCTTGCGGCCGGTCGTCGACGTGAAGGTGTTTCCGTGCATCGGGTCGCACGCCCAGACGACGGGGTGGCCCGAGTCGTGCACCGCGCGCAAGAGCGGACGCAGTTTGTCTTCGACGTTGTCGGCGCCCATTCGCGAGATCAGTGTGAGGCGACCGGGAATGCGGGCGGGGTTCAGCGCTTGACACAGTTCGAGCACAAATTCGGGCGTTGCCGAAGGGCCGACCTTGCAGCCGATCGGGTTGCCGACGCCGCGGAGGAACTCGATGTGAGCTCCGTCGAGTTGCCGGGTGCGCTCGCCGATCCACAGCATGTGAGCCGAGCAGTCGTACCAGTCGCCGGTCAATGAGTCGCGGCGTGTCAGTGCCTCTTCGTAACCCAGGATCAGCGCCTCGTGCGAGGTGAAGACGTCGACTTGGTGGAGTGCGGGGTTGTTCTCGGTGTCGATGCCGCATGCGCGCATGAACGCGAGCGCGTTTTCGATCTCGGTGGCAAGAGCTTGATAGCGCTGGCCTTCGGGTGAGGACTCGATGAACTCTTGGGTCCACGTGTGCACACGATTGAGATGTGCGAAGCCGCCCTTCGTGAAGGCGCGCAACAGGTTCAACGTGCTGGCCGACTGGTGGTAGGCCTGCACGAGACGCTCGGGGTCGGGTCGACGTGCGGCTTCGGTGGGCGAGGGGTCGTTGACGATGTGTCCGCGGAACGACGGGATGTCGCTGTCGCCGACTCGCTCGAAGGGCTGCGAGCGAGGTTTGGCGAACTGGCCCGCCATGCGTCCTACCTTCACCACGGGAACGCCGAGTGAGTAGGTGAGTACCACGGCCATCTGCAGGATGACGCGCAACTTTTCGCGGATGTTGTTGGCCGAGAACTCCTCGAAACTTTCGGCACAGTCGCCGGCCTGCAGGAGAAACGCGTTACCCGCGGCCACTTGGCCGAGCGCGGATTGCAGACTGCGCGCCTCGCCGGCAAACACCAGCGGAGGCAGCGAACTGATTTGCTTCAGCGCACGGTCGAGGTCGCCGGCATCGGGCCACGCCGGCTGTTGCTCGGCGGGCAGTCCGTGCCAAGAATCGGGAGACCAAGAACGTGCCATTGGTCAGGCAGCGTAGATGCGCTCCGCGTCCTCACGCAGGCCAATTACGGCGCGGCTGACCAGACGACGTGCGGCTTCTGCCGTGACGCCGAGGTCCTCGCCGACCTCGCGGAAGGACTTGCGCTCGCCGTCGAGAAGCCCGAAGCGGGCCTCGACCGCGTAGCGGGCGCGCTCATCGAGCGTGCCGAGGAGTTCGTTCAGCAATTCGCCATCGACCAATGCCATGACGGCGTCTTCGGGCGTGCCCTGGCCGTTGTCCATGAGGTCACCGAGTGTGGCGTCGCCATCGTCACCCACGGTCTTGTCGAGCGAAACGGGGGTGGTGAGGCGGTGCAGTTCGGCATTGCCTGCATCGAGGTTCTCGCCATCGCCCGACGACTGGCGCAGCGCGGCGCGCAGGCTGGCCGAACGATCACCGGGGATGCGGATGAGCGATGCCTTCTGGTCGAGTGCACGACCGATCGCCTGCCGGATCCAGAACGTGGCGTACGTCGAGAACTTGAAACCACGGCGCCAGTCGAACTTGTCGACGGCGTGCTCGAGGCCGAGGTTTCCTTCTTGAATGAGGTCGAGAAGGTCCATGCCCTGGGGCAGCGGGTAGCGACGCGCGATCGAGACGACGAGACGCAGGTTGGCGCGGATGAACCGATCCTTCGCAGCGGCTGCGGCCTTCATGTCTTTGCGCAGCTGCGCCGAGCGCTCGCCTGCGGCGAGACGGGCCGCGGCTTCACGGCCCTTTTCGATCGCCTTCGAGAGCGTGCGCTCGTCTTCAGCGGTGAGGAGGGCAACCTTGCCGATGTCGTTCAAGTAGAGACCAATTGCGTCGTTCATATGTCAATCCGTGTTCTTTGAGGGTGTTTCGTGGGTGGGGTTGGGGGTTGCTCTGTCGGGGGCCACTTGGTTCGAGAGCGTGCGAAGCCAAGCGGTTTCTGTGAGATCGATATGGGGGGATTTCGGGGGTCAGGTTGGATTTTGCATCCGCACCATGTAGGGGATCGGTCACTATAGCAAAGGGATCTGTTCCTGTTAAGGGGTGCCGGACAAAAAACTGCCGAGCCTTGCACCGCAAGGGTTTCGGGGTATTTCCGAAAGTTTTCACTCGTAGACTTCGGCCTCGTGCCCTTGCGAATCGGTCTTTTCGGCGGAACTTTCGACCCGCCGCACCTCGGGCATTTGGTCACTGCCATCAACGTGCGTCACGCACTGTCGCTCGACCTCGTGATCCTGATGGTGGCGAACGACCCGTGGCAGAAGTCGGGGGCGCGCGCCGTGTCGCCGGCGGCCGATCGTCTGGCCATGGTGCAGGCCGCCGTCGAAGGCGTCGACGGACTCGAAGCCGGTGACGACGAGATACTTCGCGGAGGTCCCAGCTACACCGCCGACACCTTGAAGGCTCTCGCAGTGAAGCATCCGGGCGCACGCTTCTTCACCATCGTCGGCGACGACGCTGCGACGAACATCGTCAGTTGGGAGCGGGTCGACGAAGTGGCAGCGGCGTCGACACTCGTCGTGGTCGACCGTCCCGGTTCACCCGTCGATCTGCCGAGCAAGTTCGACTGGCGGCGCGTCGAGGTGCCGCATCTCGAAGTGTCGAGCACCGACTTGCGTTGTCGCGTCACCGATGGACGACCGCTCGACTATCTCGTCCCCGAGTCGGTTGTCGCCATCATCCGAAAGCGCGGGCTCTACGGCCTGCGTGTCGGTGCGCAACTGTGACGGCGATCGAATCGCGTCGCCGCCGTCGCACGACGTGGGCGCTCGTGTGCGGACTCATCGGCGCACTGATGCTCCCGTCCGGCTTGGCCCTGTCCGCAAATTCGCTTCTCAACTCCACCGACGGCGACAGCGTCGACGCTTCCGGTGTGTTGCGCGTACCGTCGACGCCCGCTGCTCTGCTGGCAGTGGTCGACGCCGGTGGGCTGCTCGCTTCGCTGCAGATGGTCGCGCTCGCGCCGGGTGGAATCGGTGGCACCATCGTGTCGATCCCGGTCAACTCCGCTGCGATCGTCGGTGATGACGAGACGCCACGCCGTCTCTACGACTCGTTCCTCGCAGGTGGTATCGCCGCAC
Organism: Ilumatobacteraceae bacterium; assembly: GCA_036735765.1. GTDB lineage: Bacteria > Actinomycetota > Acidimicrobiia > Acidimicrobiales > Ilumatobacteraceae > F1-20-MAGs119. Next base: position 9,277 of record DAINNS010000022.1, read on the forward strand.
TTGCCTCCGACGTCGAAGGCCTCCTCAACGTCACCTTCACGGTCAGCGCAGCAGTCACCGCGAGCGAACTGACACCGTTGCTCGGCTCGATCACGAGCGTCACCGTCGAATTTGATCGACCCGTGAAGGGCGTTCTCGGAGGTGTCGTCACCGACGTCTTGCCCGCGGGTCGCCAGTCGATCACCGCCGAGCAGGTGGCCAAGGCGCTTGCAGCAATCGAGCCGAATGCAGCCGAAAAGGACCGCCTGCCGCTGCTCAAGTCGCTGTGGGTGGGGGTCGGCACGAGCCAGCGCAACCCGCAGATCGACCTCACGACGACCTCGCTCGCCGCTGACGAAACCACGACGACCGCGGTGGGAACACCCACCATCGACATGAAGGCCTTCGTCGACCGCCTCCTCGCCGGACAAGTCCAGGTCTGGCAGTTCGCGGGCACGCCTGTCGACCAGGGTGACGCCAACCCGAACGGACTCGACTGGTATGCGCTCGACCGGGCGGAGATCATCCTCGTCACCGCAAGTGTGGTGCCGTCGTCGGTGTCGTCGTTGCTCGCATCGATCAACGTCCAGATCGACAGTCCCTTCAACGACGCGGCACTCACACGCGAAGCGGTGCTGCGGTTCATGTCGCTCGGCGTCAACATCGTTCTCATCCGCGAGATCACCGAACCGCCGCAGCAGGCCACGATTGCGGCCATCGCCGACGTCGCACTGGAATCGGAAGTCGCCGGCTATGCCTCGGTGCTCGGCGGCATGGAGATCCATCGTCAGAAGTTGCCGGTCGAGGGTGTCGACCTACGGCTCACGCTCGGCTTCGACTTCGTGACATTCGTTCGCGCCAATCCGTCCGACGGCTTGATATCGGGTACGACCACAACGACAGCAGGTGACCAGTGATCGATGTCG
>DAINNS010000022.1:10191-12043 GCA_036735765.1 Ilumatobacteraceae bacterium
ATCTCCGAGTACTTCGTTTTGGCCAGCGCCAGCAATCGCCGCCTCGTGGCTACGGTTGCCGACGAAGTGACCGCTCGCATCCGCGAAACCTACGGACGTTCACCGCTGCGAACCGAGGGTATGAGCGAGCAACTCTGGGTGCTCGTCGACTACGGCGACGTCGTGGTGCACGTCTTCGCCGAGGAGACCCGTCGCTACTACGAGATCGAACGCCTCTACAAAGACGTCCCCAAGGTCGACTGGAAGCAGTAGTCGGAACCACCCGCCGGCGGATAGAGTTCGGCAACCGATAAGGGGCTATAGCTCAGTTGGCAGAGCGCTTCCATGGCATGGAAGAGGTCAGGGGTTCAATTCCCCTTAGCTCCACTTCTCCTCCGGTTCGCCCGTACCGCCTCTGTGCGTAGTCTTGCGAGATGAGCGACACCACATCACTGAACGTCGAGTTCCTGTTCCACATGCACGCCACACTCGCCGACCCGGTGGTGATCCCGAACGGGCCTGCCGGTACGCGGGTCATCGTCGGAATCACCGGCGGAACGGTGAAGGGCCCGAAGGTCAACGGAACCGTTGCGCACCTGGGTGCCGACTGGCTGACGCTGCGGGCCGACGGCACGGCGCAACTCGACGTGCGTGCGCTGGTCACCACCGACGATGGCGCGTCGATTCACATGCATTACCTCGGTGTGATGGCGCCGGGTGACAGCGGTCCGCGCATCATCACGGCCCCGTTGTTCGAAGCGGGCGACGAGCGCTACACGTGGTTGAACAGCGTCCAGGCCGTTGCCGTTGGTGCGCCCGGCGCGGGCAGCGTCGACTACGACGTCTACAGAATTCTCTGATGCAGCACGAACCGATGTCCCGTCTTCACCCTCCGACCAGCGGTGAATTCGCGGGTCGGGGAGTGTTCGTCTCGGGTGGCACATCGGGAATCGGTGCGGCCGTTGCACGTGCGTTCGGAGCCCTCGGCGCGAACGTCGTGATTCTGGGTCGACGTTCGGAAGCGGGAGCCGACATCGTCGAGGAGATTCGCGCTACGGGTGGCGCATGCGACTACGTGAGCGGCGACATCCGTCGCTCGACAGACGTCGACCGTGCGATCGAGATCGCACAGCAAAGGGGCGGCCTTCGTGCGGCGGTGAACTCGGCGGGAATCTTCGATCGTTCGGTTCTCATCGACGACTACTCCGACGACGCCTGGGAAGAGATGATCGCGATCAACCTGACCGGTGTGTTTCGCTGTCTGCGGGCCGAAATGAAAGCAATGAAGGCTCACGGTGGGGCCATCGTGAACATCGGGTCGAGTGTCGGACACCGTGGCAGCCTGCGGGGGAGTCCCGGCTACGTCGCAGCGAAGCATGGCGTCATCGGCCTCACGCGTCAGTGCGCATTGGAATGCGCCGAAGGGAACATCCGGGTGAATTCGGTGTCACCGGGACCAACGTTGACCGAGATGGCGGCACCGCTCGTGGCTGAGGGGCCCGAGGCGGTGCGTGCGACGATCGGTCAGTTGAATCCGACGGGACGCTTCATCGATCCCGCAGTCGTCGCTGCGGCGGTTGTGTTCCTCTGTTCCAACGCCGCCGACGGCATCAACGGAGCCGACCTCGCCGTCGATGGTGGTCAACTGGCAAAGCTCTGAGCGTCTCGCGGGCAAGCTCGCAAGACGCTCAGAGAAGGATCACGACTGCGGTGGGTTCGGCGGATTTACCGGCGTGCCGCCGTTGGGGTTCGGGTTCGTTGGCGTGCCGCCGTTGGGATTCGGATTCTGTGGCGTTCCACCGTTCGGGTTCGGATTCTGCGGCGCGGGCTGACCGCCGCCCTTTTGCCACTTGAAGTGGGTGGAGTTCTTGCC
>DAINNS010000023.1:0-11957 GCA_036735765.1 Ilumatobacteraceae bacterium
CACCAGCGCCTCGGCACCGGCAACCAACGCGTCGCGGTCGGCGGGTCCGACGTGTCCGGTGAAATGCACACGGTCGGCAACGCCGCTCGACGCGATACGCGCCGTCAACGCCGCGTGACCACGGCCCTCGCCGCCGATGAACAACAGGTGCACGTCACTGTCGCGCCACGGACCGGCAAGAAGATCGATGAGGAACGCGTGGTTCTTGTGGGGATGCGTGATTGCGGGATAGATGAAGTACGGCGTGTCCGCGACGCCGAACTTCGCGCGAGTGGCGGTCACGTCGAGCGCCGCCGCGTCGACCGATTCGATGCCGTGCACCACCACGTGCACCGACGCCTGGTCGAGACCGAAACGATCGATGAGTGTCTCACGCACGTAGGCCGACGGCACCGCGATGGCATCGGCGCGTCGCAGCGACCTCGGCATCATGTACGACAGATACGCGAGTCGCGCGCGCGAGAAGTACTGCGGATACGTGAGGTACTGAACGTCGTGCACCGTGACGAGTGTTCGACCGTTGGTGCGGAACGGCACGGTGCCGCCACCGTGGTGGGTCACCGCAACGCCACGCGTGCGTCGTGCGAGCCACGTGCTCTCGCGAAAGATGCGCATCGCACGGTTCGCGCCGTTCGAGTTCGACTCCGTGATGCGCCAGGCGGACAGTTCCGGATGCGCGGCGGCGTAACCGTGCGGTGCATAGATGTCGAGGTCGAATCCCACCGCACCGGTGAGGGCAAGACCGGCGAGTTGGCGCGCGAGGTACTGCTCGCTACCCCCCACCCTGCCGGGTTGGCACCACAGCAGGTTCACCGCGATGCGCGGGTTCACCGAGTTACTCATCAGCGATCGCCCCGTCGCGCCGTGCGTGGGCCGTCGGCGATCGCCTCGGCGTACACCTCGCGCGTCAACTGCGCGGTGCGCTTCCACGACAACTGTGCCGCACGGTCGCGAGCGCGCGCCGACAGGACATCGCGTTGTTCGATCACGCGCAGGATGCCGTCGGCGATAGAGGCGACATCCATCGGGTCGACGAGCACGGCCGCGCCGCCCGCCACTTCTTCGGTCGCACCGTTCGCGCTTGTGACGACGGGCGTGCCTTGTGCCATCGCCTCGAGAATCGGCAACCCGAATCCCTCACGAATCGACGGGTAGCACAGCGCAACGGCACCCGAGTACAGCGCCGCCAGGTCGTCGGCAGAAACGAACCCCGTCATGTGGACACGCGCTCGCGAAGCCGCGGGAACCTCGATCGTTTCACCCCAACCCGCCGCGCCGACCACGACGAGGTCGGGAATGCGATCGCCCAACATCGCGTGCGCCTCGATCAATCTTGCGAGGTTCTTGCGCGGTTCGATCGTGCCCACGAACAACAGGTAACGCTCGGGCAGTCGGTGACGCGCGACCACATCGCGCACCGCACCGTCGGACACGACGACGGGCCTCACACCGTTCTCGACGCACCGCAGACGCTCGGCATCGAAACCGTGGTCGAGGCAATCGTCGAGCGTTGCCTGCGACACGCACACGACTCGTGCGGCACGACTCTTCACCAGGTCCATGCTGCGGCGAAACACCGAGACGCCGCGTTTCGTGAAGTGCGACGGGTCGTGCAGGAACGCGAGGTCGTGCACGGTCACCACGAGCGGCAACGACGTGGCCGCGGGGATGATGCTCGTCGCGTGGACGACGTCAACCGCACCGGTTGCGGCCTCGACGCGCGGCCAGCCGAATCGCAACCACGACTCGTAGAGGAACGGCCCTGCGAGGGGCAGCGCACGCACGCCGATCGGCGGGGCAAAACCTGCCGTCGCAGGCGACCGATGACGGCCCGCCACCCCGATCACTTCGAGGCCGGGCAGTGTGGCAAGTTCACGGGCGACTTCGATGCCGTACACACCCGTACCGCCGGGCACGTCGTGCCAGCACTGTTCCAATGTGATGGCGACTCGCACCCCACCATTGTGCCTGCACACGCCCTACCATCTGTGGGCATGAGCGACTTCTGGAAATCGCGACCCGTGCTCGTCACCGGTGGCAACGGTTTCCTCGGTCGCGTCGTCGTGCGTCTGCTGCGCGAACGCGGCGCCAACGTGGCCGCCCCGCGCAAGGCCGACTTCGATCTCACCCGGCCCGGACAGGCCGAGGCGATGCTCGCCGCCCACCGCCCCACCCACGTGATCCACCTCGCCGCACGAGTCGGCGGCATCGGCTACAACCAGGCTGCACCCGCGCCGTTGTACCTCGACAACCTGATGATGGGCACCCATGTCATCGAAGCCTGCCGCGCAGCCGGTATCGACAAGACCGTGCTTCTCGGCACCGTGTGTTCGTATCCGAAGTTCACCCCTGTCCCTTTCCGAGAGTCGTCGTTCTGGGACGGCTACCCCGAAGAGACGAACGCGCCGTACGGCATCGCGAAGAAGGCGTTGCTCATTCACGCACAGGTGAACGCCGCACAGTACGGCCAGAAATTCGCGTATCTCATCCCCACCAACCTGTTCGGGCCCGGCGACAAGTTCCACCCCGAGGTCTCACACGTCATTCCGGCACTCATCAAGAAGTGTGTCGAGGCAAAAGAGACGGGTGCCGACAAGGTGCACGTGTGGGGCACCGGAACCGCCAGTCGTGAATACCTCTACGTCGACGACGCTGCCGCGGCAATCGTTCTCGCGGCCGAAATGCACGAATCGCCCGAACCACTGAACCTCGGCACGAACCGTGAGATCACGATCCGCGAGACCGTCGAAACGATCGCGCAGGTGGTGGGATACACGGGCGACCTCGTCTGGGACTCGACAAAACCCGACGGCCAGCCCCGCCGCCGTGTCGACGCGACGAACGCCGAACACGCGCTCGGTTGGACGGCGCAGATGGACTTCCGCAAGGGTCTCGAGTCGACGGTCGCGTGGTACCTCGCCAATCGCGCGGTTGCCGAACAAGCCCCCTGATGAACCTTCCTCCCCCACCCGTTCCGAATTGCACACGACACCCCGACAGACCGACGGGGCGCAGTTGCACGCGCTGCGGCCGACCCGCATGCGGTGACTGTCTCGTTCAGGCCGACGTCGGCTCGAAGTGTCTCGACTGCGTGCGTCGCGATCGCCCGTCGGTGCGCACGCGCGCGACGTACTGGAACGCCGCCCAGCCGCTGCTCGTCACCAGGGCGTTGATCGCGATCAATGTTCTCGTTTTCATCTACACGAACGTGGGCGGTGTCAACCTCGGCGGCGGTGGCGAACTGTCCGAGAACACGATCAACCTCGGCCTCTACAAGGGCTTCCTCTACAACGACGAGTGGTATCGCCTCGTCACCGCGGGTTTCGTCCACTTCGGGTTGTTCCACATCGGCATGAACATGTTCCTGCTGTGGCAACTCGGGTCGATGCTCGAACGTGAGCTCGGTCGCGTGCCCTACGCATTGGCGTACATGGCCTCGCTCGTCGCCGGCAGCACGGGCGCACTTCTCGCTTCGCCGTGGGCGCTTTCGGGTGGCGCTTCCGGTGCGGTGTTCGGCCTGATGGGCCTCGCCGTCGTCGGCATGCGTCAGCGCGGCATCAACCCGTTCCAGACCGGCCTCGGCATGACCCTTCTCATCAACCTGCTCATCACCGTGACGATTCCGGGCATCTCGATCGGTGGGCACATCGGTGGGCTGGTCGGTGGTGCGGCCTGTGGTGCCGTCTTGATTCCGCCGCGCGGCAAAACGTATGCCGCATGGGTGAAGTACGCAGCGCCCATCGCCGTCGCGATCGTCGCGTTTGCCGTTGCCCGCGCCACGCTCTGACACGTTGCTCTCTCACGTTGCACCCCCTGGTTACGGTGCGCGCAATGAGCCCACAGAGCCTCACACTCGTCGACGTTCCGCGTCCCTTTCTCGACACGATCGCATCCACCTCTCAGGCGCTCAGCGTGTTTTCCCTCACGATGCAACGCCCGTTCCGGCCCCAGCACCTCGTCCTCTTGGTCGATGCCTCGCGCCATGGTGTCGGCCTGCACTCCAGCGACGCGTTCATCGGACTGCGCGACGACCCCACGACCGCTGGTCGCATGCTCGGCCACCACGTCGTCTCGGTTGCGTCGGCCAACCCGCTCGCTGCCGGCTGCTACGTGATGACCGTCGAGCCCGATGCACCCGCATCGCCCGACGACGCCGAGCGATGGTTCGCGATGGCCGACGTGTGCGACCGCGCCGGCATCGTTCTCATCGACTGGTGCGTGCGCAGTTTCGCTACGGCTGGTGCCCGGTTCGCAGGTCAGGGGGCGGTGTGGTGCCCGCGGCACGTCGCCGGGCTGGGCTGAGCCGCAACCCCGCGGCCCGCAACCTCGTCAACAATTCACGACTACTCACTGCCGTCGCGCCCAACGCGATGGCACGTTCGCGGTAGTCCTCGGGCAGGTCATAGTGGTCGCCCTGAAACCCGCGGCGTGGAATTCCCAACGCCTCGGCCATCGCGTGCAATTCGTCGTGCGATACGTCGCTGACCATGTGGCACCACTTGCGGTCGCGAAACCACCAGTGGCATTCGTCGACGAGAATCATCGGCCGACGACGGGAAGAGTCAGTGGCAAGCGCAGCCGCCGCCGCAGCCGCGGGTCACCGGAACGGCGGGTGCGGCCGAAGTGGCTGCGCCGCCGCCCACCGAGGCGAACACCGAGAGTCGGCGCTTGGCCTCGGCTCCGCAGGCACACGGTGCCGGCAACGACGCCTCGCTCATCGGGCGGCGCATCTCGAATGCGGCATCACACGACGGGCAGCGGTACTCGTACAACGGCATGCGCCAAGGTTAGTGGACCTGTGGTTGACTGACGTCATGGCGAACGGTCCTCTCACGACGCTCCCCGCGCGCGTCGAGCCCGAGACCGAGCGCATACCCGAAACCGGTGAACCAGCGGTCGCACACATCGTGAAAACCGAACCCGGCGAATCGGCCGCGGCCAAGGTTCTCGAGGCGCGGATCTACGGGACACCCCTCGAGGCACTGTGCGGCCACGTATGGATTCCCTCGCGCGACCCCAAGCAATTGCCGATGTGCGAGGCCTGCAAAGACATCTACGAGACCTATCGGGCCTTCAACGATGGCCTGAACGAACGACCGAGCGAGTAGAAAAGACAACCGAAGGAGACACCATGATCATCATTGCCGGACGCATTTTCATCGATCCCGCCAAGCGCGCTGCGCTTCTCGAGGACTCAAAGCCGCTGCAGCAGGCCACCCGCGACCAAGAGCCCGGTTGCGAGGCCTACGTTTTCTCTGCCGACCCGTGCGAACCCGGCACGATCACGGTCTACGAACTGTGGACCGACGCGCCGTCGCTCGCCGCCCACTTCCTGCACGAGAACTACTTCAACATGCGCAACAAGTTCGCCGAGCACGGAATCTCCGGCGCCGAGACGATGAAGTACCGCATCGATGCCAAGGCACCGGTGTACAACGCGCAGCGCATCGCCACCACCGACTTCGACTGACGGCGTTGTCGAACGACCCGGAGTCCTTCGACCTCACGGGACTGCGCATCCGCGAGGCTGTGCGTGGCCTTCTCGTCGACGACGACAACCACGTTCTTCTCGCGCACCTCGCCTTTCCCCTGCGCTCGGTGTGGGTCCTGCCGGGTGGAGGGTTGGAACCCGGTGAGTCGCACGCCGAGGGCCTCGTGCGTGAGCTGCGCGAAGAGGTCGGCCTCACGCCGACGGTGATCGGCCCGCACCTGTGGACGCGCACGCACGTGATTCCCTTCATCGACGGGCAGTGGGACGGCCAACGCGACCACGCCTATCTCATCCGCACGAGCAGGTTCGAACCGTCGCCTCTGTTGACGACCGAACAACTGCACGCCGAGCACCTCGTCGACCTGCGGTGGTGGTCACCGGAAGAACTGCTCGCCGAGCCAGAGACCACGTTCTTTGCGCCGGTGCATCTGGCACGTTTGGTGCACGAAGTCGTGACGAACGGCCCGCCCGCCGAGGCATGGCAGATCATGCAGCGCAGCACGCCCCACGGCTGACACCGCATCAGTGGAAGTCGCGCGAGGCGAGACCCGCGGGCACCACCAGCGCCGAGAGATGTTCGGCCACGATGTTCACCACGCCCTCGCTGTTCTGCATGCGACCGCGTACGAGGAGTGCCGGCGCATCACGTGCGATGAGGCGGAACCGCGCCCAGCACCCCTTCGAACACACCACGTTGATGAGCCCCGTTTCGTCTTCGAGGTTGATGAACGTGGCACCGCCCGCCGTCATGGGTCGTTGCCTGTGCGTGACGACACCGGCGACGAGAACACGCGACGCATCGGGCAGTGTCGGCAACTGCGTTGCGGTGTGCACGCCAAGTTCGGCCAGTTTCGTGCGCAGAAAGATGGTGGGGTGTCCGTTCGGCGCGATGCCCGTGGCCCACAGATCGGCGATCGCCTCTTCGACGGGCGCCATGCCCGGCAGAACGGGTGAACGAACGCCGGTGGTGATGCCGGCCAGCCGATCGGGCCGCGACTGCGCCACCGCCCCGGCGGCCCACAGCGCATCGCGCCGTTCACCACCGAACACGGCGAACGCACCCGCCGTGGCCAGCGACTCGAGTTGCGCAGTGCTCAACGCCGGCACGCGCCGCACGAGGTCTTCCATGTCGGCGTACGGACCGCGCGATGCAATGTCGTTCGCAATGTCGTCGGCAAGACCGCGGCCGATGCCGCGCACCGACGACAGACCCAGCCGCACGGCAAGCCCGCTGGTCGACGACGGGTCGACCTCGAGCGAGGCAAGTGCCGATGAGGTGTTGATGCAGGGTTTGTTCACCACCACGCCATGACGTCGTGCGTCGCGCGTGAGCGAGTGTGGTGACCAGAAACCCATCGGCTGCGCGTTCAGGAGTGCCGCGCAAAAGATGGCTGGTTCGTGGAACTTGATGTATGCCGAGGCGTACACGAGGTAGGCGAAACTGACCGAGTGACTTTCGGGGAACCCGTAGTTGGCGAAGGCCTGCATCTTGTCGAAGATGACGTCGGCGGTTTCACCCGTGATGCCGCGCTGCGCCATGCCGTCGTACAGACGCTCGCGTAGCCGTTGCATGCGCGCGCGTGAACGCTTCGAACCCATCGCTTGGCGCAACTGGTCGGCTTCGGCGGCACTGAAACCCGCGACGTCGATCGCCATCTGCATGAGTTGTTCCTGGAACAGGGGCACACCCAACGTCTTGCCGAGCGAGTTCTCGAGCAACGGGTGCAGGTACGTGACGGGTTCCTCGCCATTGCGGCGGCGGATGTAGGGGTGCACCGACCCGCCCTGAATGGGCCCGGGTCGGATGAGTGCCACCTCGACGACGAGGTCGTAGAAACGCCGCGGCTTGAGACGCGGCAACGTGGCCATCTGCGCACGCGATTCGACCTGGAAGACGCCCACCGTGTCGGCACGACACAGCATCGCGTACACGTCGTCTTCCTGCGGAAGGCCGGCGAGGTCGAGGGGCGCACCGCGGTGCTGTGCAATGAAATCGACGGCGTTGTGCAGTGCGGACAACATGCCGAGGCCGAGCAGGTCGAACTTCACCAAACCCGCCGCGGCGCAATCGTCTTTGTCCCACTGCAGCACGCTGCGGTTCTGCATGGTTGCCCACTCGACGGGACACACCTGGCTGACGGGACGGTCACAGATGACCATGCCCCCCGAGTGAATGCCGAGGTGACGCGGATGGTCGAGCAGTTGTGCCGCCAGCGCCGCAACGTCGTCGGGTGGCCGGTCGGGGTCGACGTCGTTGCGGGCGAGTGCCTTGGCCGCGTCGCGCACCGCGGAACGCGTGCGGTAGGTGATGACGTTGGCGACCTGCGCCGCGTGCGTGCGCCCGTAACGCTGGTACACGTACTGGATGACCTCTTCCCGGCGGCCGCTTTCGATGTCGATGTCGATGTCGGGAGGGCCGTCACGTTCGGGGGAAAGGAACCGTTCGAACAAGAGTCCCAGCGCCACCGCATCGGCCTTGGTGATACCGAGCGAGTAGCACACGACGCTGTTCGCCGCGCTTCCACGGCCCTGACAGAAGATGTTGCTGCGGTTGCAGAACTCGACGATGTCCCACACGACGAGGAAGTAGCCGGCGAAGCCCAATGCTTCGATGACGTCGAGCTCGTGACGCACCACCGACCACGCGCGTGCGCGCAACGACAATGTGTCGTCGGTCGATGTCGGCGGCGGCCCGTAGCGACGCGTCGCACCCTGGATGACGAGGTGGCGCAGGTACGAGATCTCGCTCATGCCGCCCGGACACGGAAAAGGCGGAAGCTTCGGCGCGACGAGCGACAGATCGAAGGCGCAGTCGGCAGCGATGTCGGCGCTGCGCGCCACCACGCCCGGATACCGCGCGAACATCCGCTGCTGCTCGGCTCCCGAACGCATGAACGCACTGGCCGCATGCGGCAACAGATGGTCGACGTCGTCGAGCGAACTGCGTCGCCGGATGGCGGCCATCGCGGTGGCGAGCGGGAACTGCGCCGTCGACGCGTACTGCACGTGGTTGGTGGCGACACACACCGCGCCGACACGGTCGGCGATGCGCACCAGTGCATCGTTGCGCGCCGTGTCGAGCGGGTCGCCGTGGTGCACCAGTTCGACCGCCACGTGGTCGACGCCGAACACGTCGGTGATCTGGCGCAACACGTGCTCGGCCGCGGTTGGTCCGTGGGCGATCAACTGCCGCGCGACCGGGCCATCGACACCACCGGTGAGCACCCACCAATCACCGCGGCCCGCGGCGAGATCGCCGAGCGAATACACGGGGTGTCCCTTCGCACCCGCGAGTTGTGCGGTGGTGATGGCCTGTGCGAGACGGGCATACCCCGCGGGGTTGCGCGCGAGAACGACGACACCACCACCGATGACCGGGTCGAGTTCCGCACCGAACACGGTGGGCAGGCCGAACTCGCGTGCCGCCTCGGCGAAGCGCACGACTCCGTAGAAGCCGTTGCGGTCGGTGATCGACGCAGCGTGCAGGCCGAGCGCCACGGCGGTGTGCACGAGGTGTTCGGGCGACGATGCGCCGGTGAGGAAGGAGTAGTGCGACAAGCAGTGCAGTTCGGCGTACGCATCGGCCGCAGGCGCGTAACGCAGGTTGTCGGGCGCAACGTAGGGTGCGCGCTTGGCACCGAAGGCCGGGCCATCGCCACCGCCGTTCGGTGCCGTCGAACGAGACGCACGCGGGGCATCGGACAGACGGCGTTCGAGTTCGGTCCACGACACGTGCGGTGCGTGGAACCCGTACGACCCGAGAACATCGTCGGTGGCGGCTGCGGCAGCGAGATCGGGACCCCCCATGGGGCCCACGATAGCGAACGTATGTTCGCTTCAGTCCGGGGCGAGGGTCAATTCGCGGGCCCGCACCAGCGCACCCACCAACCCCGCATCGGCCACGGCAGCCGCCTCGTCCCACGCGAACCACCGCACGTGGGGGCTCTCCCCCTCCGCCGGCGCGGGGTCAGTCGACCCGTCGGCGAACAACAGATACCGCAGGTCGAGATGCGTGTGACCGCGCGGGCCGGGATGCACATCGACGTGAAAGAACAACGGTCCCGAGGTGGGGTGTGCAACGACGAGACCCGTCTCTTCGGTTGCCTCGCGCAGCGCAGCCGCCGGCGGGTCTTCGCCATGTTCGATGTGACCGCCGGGTTGCAACCACATGTTCAATCGCTTGTGCAGGTGCAACACCGTGCCGCGCGTCGCCACCACCAACGCCGATGCGGTGACGTGCACGGGGTCGGCATGTTCGTTGCACGGGTCGACGAGGCCCATCACCGTTTCACGAAAGACCCGCAACGACTCGCGTTCGCGATCGTCGACCGCAACGTGGTCACGCACGATGGCAAGAAGTGCATCGGCCGACATGGCCGTCAGTATCTCAGCCGTAGGTCCCGACCAGCCACCACGACCTGTTTTCCGACACCAGCAACCACGCCGTCTGTCGGTCGTCGATGTCGACGAGGCACTGCACACGGGCCATACGTCGGCGACGGGCGGCGTCCCACCACCGTTCCTCGACGGGCCACGGCCCGAAACATGCAACGACCCGATGACGCCGCACGCCATCGACGATGAAACAGGGTTGCGAAGAAAACATGTGTCGCCCCGTGACGACGACACGCCGGCCGTCGTCGTCGACGACCTCGACCGCACGACACGGCTCGACGGGAACGGTGGGCACGATGCCCACGAGCTCGCCCGACCACGCGCGCGGATGCACCTCGCCCGGCGTGACCCGCTGTCGCGCCGCTGCCGGGTCGCGAATCTCGACACGACCCGCGGGCACGAGTGCGAACTGATGCATCGGGTCACGACCACCGCGCCATTCGGGAACCCGTACCGCATCGCCGGCAACGGCCACGAGACGCGCGACCGCCGCCCACGCCGCACGGTCGGCCTCGCCGTGTTCGCCCCACAGGCCCAACTGCGTGGCACGACGCGCTTCGGCGGCCTGCACGTCGATCGACACGTGCGTGACACCGGCGGTGAGGCCGCCCTCGATCCATTTCTCGACCTGCCAGCGCAACCGCTCGGTGAGCATCGCCGCGGTGAATCCGTGCGGGTGGTACCACACGCGCGAACAGGACTCGTCGTGTTCGGTGGTGAACACGACGATGACACGACAGGCCACCAAACCACGCGGTGCGAGCCGATCCACCATTTCGTCGGCGAGCCGCGCGGCGGCAAAGAGCACTGCCGTCACGTCACCGAGTGGCGTGTCGTGATGCGACTCGACGAAACACTGGGTGGGCAACGGTTCGGTACACACCGGATGCAGGTCGTCGCCCGTTGCGAGAACGTGCACGTCGTCGCCGTCGGGGCCGAAACGGTCGGCCAGCATCGATCGTTCGACGCCCGACACCGCACCCAACGTGCCGAGACCGAGTCGCAAGAGCAGCGACACCACCTCGGGGTCGACATGGGCGTGGGTCTGCAACACCGACACCGGTAATGCGCCGAGAAAGTCGCGGTGTTGCGGTGCAGGAACGATGCAGACGTCGCCGCGATCCGCAGCGACACGTGCGGCGAGTCGACTCGACCCCACCCCGACACGCACGTCGCGCACACCCACCGACTCGGCCAGGGCAACGATGCGCTCGACGACGGCCCGTTCACCTCCGAAGTACCTGGTGGGCCCGCGCATGGGCAGCAACAAGGCCCGTGCATCGATGATTTCGATCATCGGTGTCACCGCATCGAGCACCTGGGCGAGACGGTGCAGTTCACGGTCGTCGTCGCGGGACAACGCAACGACGGCGACACGTGTACGGCTCATGACGACCCGTACACGACCCGGAACGCGTGCGGTTCGGGAACGAGACGACCACCGAGGACCACACGCATGCCTTGCGACGACAGATGGCCTCCGTCGACACCCGCCCAGTTGCAGCACTCGACACGAAACTCGAGATCGGCCGACATGTGTCGCCGCTGTTCGTCGCCGACGACAACGACGACACCGTTGCTCCGTGACACCGCCGTCGACATGCGCCGCACGTCGGCCGGCGCAACGGTCGACGGAATTTGCGTGACCACGATCTCGAACTCACCGATGCAGACGTTCATGCACGCCACCCAGTCGCGACGCGGGTCGACGCACACGACGCGATCGAGTTGCCACCCCGCATCGAAAAGAGCACGCGCATTGGGTGCCGTTGCAGCGCACCATGCAACCCACGCACCCGTTGCATTGGCCTCGGACAACAACAACGCGCTGAACGCAACCGGGGCCGCGCCGGTGACCGCGCACACCGACCCACGCGGCAGACCCCCGGCAAGGCCCGCGACACGCAAAGCCCCCGCGATGTGGCTTTCGACCGGAATCGAACGATCGCGCTTCAGAACCGCGCGCGACAGTGTGGTGACGTTGGCTTTACTGAGGGAATCAGCGAGTTGATCGGCGAGAACCTTCCGTGCGGACGACACGCCGCCACTGTAGCGAACGTATGTTCGCTTC
>DAINNS010000024.1:0-11946 GCA_036735765.1 Ilumatobacteraceae bacterium
CCGACATCGCCAGCGCACTCGCGACAACGTGGGGCCGCGACCCATCCGCCGACGACTTTCCGCGACTCCACGCCGACCCCGACGGCGTTCTCGGTGACGCGGCAAACACGCCGACATACCACCTGCTCGCCGCGGCCGACACCGGCTCGGGCAAGAGCGTCAACGCAACGGCATGGGGCCCGATCACGAATGATCCGTCGGCAGCCGTGCGGCGGTTTGCCGAGTTGGCCCGCGAAGGAACACGCGTGATCATCGCGGCCGACACGCCCGCTTCCGCAGAGCGCATCGCCGACAGTTTGCGCGGCGAGGGCGCCGACGTGGTCAACCTCGACGCCGTTCCCGTCGCGCGTCGCGACGGCATCGGACCGGGCATGTTCGTGACCGTCCAGCGCCTGCACCACGGAGCATTCATGCCGAGCGCGAAACTCGCACTCATCGCCGAGTCCGACCTCACCGGTCGTCGGCCGGGTCCGCGCCGCCAAAAGCCGCGCACGTCGGGTACCGCCTTCCAGGACCTGAAGCCCGGCGATTACGTCGTGCATTACCACCACGGCGTCGGCAAATTCGAAGGCCTGGTCAGCCGCGCGATCGGTGGCACACAGCGCGACTATCTCCTCCTTGCCTACAAAGGTGGGGACAAGCTGTACGTGCCGACGGATCAAATCGACACGATCCGCCAATACGTCGGCGGCGAAACGCCGACAATGCACCGCCTCGGCGGGTCGGACTTCGCGCGTGCGAAATCGAAGGTTCGCTCGGCGGTGCAGGAGATCGCGCAGGAACTGGTGGTGTTGTACCAGCGCCGCGTCACCGCCGAAGGCCACGCATTCGCGATCGACACCCCCTGGCAACACGACATGGAGGCCGCGTTCCCCTACGTCGAGACCGTCGACCAGCGCCGCGCTATCGGCGAGGTGAAGGGCGACATGGAGCGCGCCGTCCCGATGGACCGACTCGTGTGCGGCGACGTCGGCTTCGGCAAGACCGAGGTTGCGATTCGTGCCGCATTCAAGGCGGTGCAGGACGGCAAACAGGTGGCCGTGCTGTGCCCGACGACGTTGCTCGCTTCGCAACACGGCACAACTTTCCGCGACCGTTTCGCCGGATTTCCCGTTCGGGTCGAGGTGCTGTCCCGTTTCCAGACCGCAGCCGAGGCGAAGAAAATTCTCGCCGGCCTCGCGACGGGCGAAATCGATTGCGTCATCGGCACTCATCGACTGTTGCAGGAAGGCATCAAGTTCAAGGACCTCGGCCTCCTCGTCGTCGACGAAGAGCAACGCTTCGGCGTGCAGCACAAGGAGGCGATGAAGAAACTGCGCACCAACGTCGACGTGCTCACTCTCAGCGCAACGCCGATTCCGCGAACACTCGAGATGAGCCTCGTCGGCATCCGCGATCTCTCGTTGCTGCAGACGCCTCCGGCCGATCGTCAACCGATCCTCACCTACGTCGGCGAGCTCGACAAACGTCTCGCCGTCGAGGCGATTCGTCGCGAACTTCTGCGCGAGGGCCAGGTGTTCTGGGTACACAACCGGGTGCAGAGCATCGAAGAGCGCGCGGCGGAACTGCGTGAACTCGTTCCCGAGGCACGCGTCGCCGTCGCCCATGGCCAGATGGACGAAGCGACGCTCGAACGTGTCGTCTTCGATTTCTGGCAGGGAAACTTCGACGTGCTCGTGTGCACGACGATCATCGAAAGCGGCATCGACATGCCGACCGTCAACACGCTCGTCGTCGAGCGCGCCGACCTGCTCGGTCTCGGCCAGTTGCATCAGTTGCGCGGTCGCGTCGGCCGCAGTGGCCAGCGTGCTTACGCATACCTCTTCCACCCGCGCGACAGGGTGCTGACGGAAGAGGCATACGAGCGTCTCCGCGCGATCGGTGAGGCAACGGAACTCGGCAGCGGTTTCAAGATCGCGATGCGCGACCTCGAGATTCGCGGCGCGGGCAACATCCTCGGCGAGGCGCAGAGCGGCCACATTGCCGCGGTCGGCTACGACCTGTACTGCCAGATGGTCACCGAGGTCGTCTCCGAGATGAAGGGCGAACCGGTCGACGTGCCGGTCGAACTGAAACTCGACGTCCCCGTCTCGGCCTTCCTCCCCGATTCGTACGTGCCCACCGAGGATCTGCGCCTCGAGGCCTACCGCCGACTCGCCGAAGTGAAGACCCAGGAAGAAGTCGACGACGTACGCCGCGAATGGCTCGACCGTTACGGACCGATTCCGAAGGAAGCCGAAACCCTGCTCGCGGTCGGCGCACTCCGCGCGACGTGCCATGGATTCGGCATCACCGAATTCACGGTCGCGATGAACTCGGCGAAGGTTTCGCCCGTCGACCTGCGCACCAGCCAACAGTTGAGGCTGACGCGGCTCGCGCGCGGCACGTTCACCGGACTCGCATGGCGCGAAAAAGAGCAGCAGCTCGTCATTCCCCTGCCGTCGGCCCAACGCGGCAAGACACCCGACGGCACGCAGTTCGTCACGCAAATGCGTGATCTGCTGATCGAATTGCTGGGCGACTAGAAACCCGGGGCGAGTAAGGTTCCGACGTGCGCACTACCGCCCCCCGCTTCCTCCCCGTCCTCCGCACCACACGCCGTGTCGCCATCGCTGCGTTCGCCGTCGCCGGTGGTCTCGCACTCTCGTCGTGCGCGACTTTCTCGCGCAACTCCGACGCGGCCGTCGTCAACGGCACCGAGATCCCGCGCGACCGTCTCGAGTCGTTCATCGAAGAATTCGCCGCGAACCAGCAACTGCCCCTCGCCGATGGCGTCGTGCAACTCGAGGATGCCCGCAATCTTCTCGCGGGCATGATCAAGGCGAACGCCTACACGACTTTCCTGCGCGAGCAAGGCAAGCCCCTCACTGATGCACAGCGCAATTCCGTGCGCGATCAGTTGGACGGCGGCGGTATCGAGAACCTCTCGAAGGAACTGCAGGCCGTGATCATCGAGGTGAACGCCGCAACCGAGGCGATCAACGAGATCGGTGCCCCTTCCGATGCCGCCATCGAGAAGCTCTATGCGGAACGACCGTCGCTCACGGGCGCAATGTGCGCGAGCCACGTCGTCGTGAAGAAGAAGGAAACCGCCGAGAAGGTGCTGTCGGTCCTTGCAAAGGGAGCCAAGTTCGCCGACGTCGCGAAGAAATACTCGATCGAACCCGCGGCAAAGACTTCGGGCGGTGCGTTGATGGGCCAGTCGGAGGACGGCGCGACGAACCCCTGCATGTCGATCCTCGAGTACCAACAGAACTTCGACCCCGCATTCACCCGTGGTGCCATCGCCGCACGTGCCGGCATTCCGTACGGGCCCGTGCAGTCGTCGTTCGGGTGGCATGTCATTCTCCTCGCACCTTGGGATGCGGTGAAGGGCGACGTGTTGTCGCTCGTCAAGGCCGAGCCGGGACCGAATCTCGCGACGGGCTGGCTGGCGAACGCAGAGATCACCATCGACCCCGCATACGGACGCTGGGACGCGGCAACCGGCACCATCGCGGCGAGCTGACCCGCGGGCGTTCATGCCACGCATCGTCATAGCCGGCATCGGCCCGGGTGACCCCGGCCTCGTCACCACGGCGACGCTCGCCGAAATCTCGCGGCTGAAGCATCGCTTCCTTCGCACCGCGCAGCATCCATCGGCGACGCTCGTACTCGATGCTCCTGGTGGGGCCACGACGTTCGATGCTCTGTACGAGTCGGCCGCGACCTTCGACGAGGTGTACTCGGCGATCGCCGACGAACTGATCCGCGCCGCCACGGAACACGGCGAAGTTCTCTACGCCGTTCCCGGCTCACCGCTCGTGTTGGAACGCAGTGTGCACATCCTGCGCGAGCGCGCGGTCGTCGCGGATGTCGAGATGACTCTGCTCCCTGCGGTGTCGTTCCTCGACGCGACATGGGCCGCGCTCGCCATCGATCCCGTCGAGGCCGGTGTGCGCCTCGTCGACGGCCATCGATTCGCCACCGAGGCAGCCGGCGAACGCGGACCCCTCCTCGTCGCACACACGCACGCCAATTGGGTTCTCTCCGACGTGAAACTCGCCGCCGAATCGGAGCCCGCCGACACGCCCGTCGTGCTGCTGCACCACCTCGGTCTTCCCGACGAACGCATCGTGCACACGACGTGGGCCGACATCGACCGCACTCTCGAGGCCGACCACCTCACGTCGCTCTACATTCCGACACTCGCCGCCCCCGTCGCGGGTGAACTCGTGCGCTGCCATCAGTTGGCGCGGACGCTACGCGAGCAATGTCCGTGGGACCGCGAACAAACACACCACTCACTCATTCGCTACCTCATCGAGGAAACCTACGAGGTGGTCGACGCGCTCGAGGCGCTCGACCCCGACGACCCCTCGACCGACGACGCACTGATCGAAGAGCTCGGCGACCTGCTTTACCAGGTCGAGTTCCACTCGACCATCGCCGAACAAGAAGGTCGCTTCACGATGGCCGACGTCGCGCGCACCGTGCACGACAAGTTGGTGTCACGACACCCGCACGTGTTCGGCGACGTTCGTGCCGACACGGCCGAAGCCGTCACCAACAACTGGGAGGCCATCAAGCGGGCCGAGAAACCCGAACGTGTTCGCGTCTTCGACGGCGTCGTGCGATCGGGTCCGTCACTTCTCTATGCACAGCAGTTGCAGAAGAAGGCTGCGAAGTTGGGTTTCGACTGGCCCGACGTGGCAGGCCCGCTCGACAAGATCACCGAAGAGACGACCGAACTGCGCGAGGCCATGTCGACGGGCGATCCCGAAACGATCGCCCTCGAACTCGGGGATCTCTTGTTCTCGGTGGTCAACGTGGCGCGTCATTTGTCACTCGACGCCGAGTCCGCACTACGCGCGGCCGCGGGCAAGTTCCGAAACCGCTTCGAACAAGTGGAAACCCTCGCTGCCGCACGCGGCATCGACATGGAAACGGCCGGCCTCGACCAACTCGACGCCCTCTGGAACGAAGTGAAGGGCGACTAGCGTTTCGTCCATGAGCACGATCGTCAGCGTCACCGGCCGCGAGGTTCTCGACTCGCGCGGCAATCCCACCGTCGAGGTCGAGGTTCACCTCGCCACGGGTGCGAGCGGTCGAGCGATGGTTCCGAGCGGAGCATCGACCGGTGAACACGAAGCGGTCGAACTGCGCGACGGCGACAAGGGTCGCTACGCCGGCAAGGGCGTCCTCACCGCGGTCAAGAACGTCAACGACGAGATCCAACAGGCTTTGCTCGGCCTCGACGTCGTCGACCAGCGTGCCATCGACCACCTGCTCATCGACCTCGACGGCACCGAGAACAAAGGCCGCCTCGGCGCCAACGCGATTCTCGGCACGTCGCTTGCCGTTGCGCGCGCCGCAGCCGACGAACTCGACCTGCCGCTCTTCCGTTCGATCGGTGGGCCGAACGCACACGTGCTCCCCGTGCCGATGATGAACGTCATCAACGGTGGCGCGCACGCCGACAACAACATCGACCTGCAGGAATTCATGATCATGCCCGTCGGTGCCGCGAGTTTCTCCGAAGCCCTGCGCTGGGGAACCGAGACGTACCACGTGTTGAAGAAGGTGCTGGCCGACCGCGGACTCGCGACAGCCGTCGGCGACGAGGGCGGCTTCGCACCGAACCTCGCGTCGAACGAAGAGGCGATCAAGGTCCTCATCGAGGCGATCGAGCGCGCCGGCCGCACGCCGGGCGAGGACATCGCGATCGCTCTCGATCCGGCGATGAGCGAGCTCTTCCGTGACGGCAAGTACCACCTCGCCGGCGAAGGCAAGGTGATGTCGTCGACCGAACTCGCCGACTGGTGGACGGGCCTCGTCGAGCGGTACCCCATCGTGTCGATCGAAGACGGCATGGCCGAAGACGACTGGGACGGCTGGTCCGCACTGTCGACCAAGGTCGGCTCGAAGGTCCAACTCGTCGGCGACGACTTGTTCGTCACGAACGCCCGTCGTCTGCGCATGGGCATCGACCGCGGCGTTGCGAACAGCGTTCTCGTGAAGGTCAACCAGATCGGTTCACTGACCGAAACGCTCGACACCGTCGAACTCGCGACGCGCCACTCGTACACCAGCGTCATGAGCCACCGCAGCGGAGAAACCGAGGACTCGACGATCGCCGACCTCGCCGTCGCCACCAACTGCGGCCAGATCAAGACCGGTGCACCCGCTCGCAGCGACCGCGTGGCGAAATACAACCAGCTGTTGCGAATCGAGCAGTTGCTCGGCGACACCGCCGCTTACATGGGCAAAGCGGCCCTCGCACCGCGCAAATAGGGCGCACACTCGCCGCTTCATTCCGTGCTTGCCACCCGTCGGGGGTGGCGAGCCGCCAGAATGGTCGGGTGAACTCTCGTCCGCTCACCCGCGAACTCACGCGCCCCGTGCCGCGCGACTCGCGGTTGATCCAGAACCAGGGTCTTCGCCGCCTCTTCGTGGTCCTCGGCATCGTGCTCGCAGTGCTCGTCGCGGTCGTTCTTTTCATCTACCCGATCCGCGACTACGTCTCCCAGCGCCAAGCGATCAGCCGTAGCGAAGCCGAGTTCGCCGCCCTCGAAGACGCGAACGAGCAGATTCAGAAAGACATCCAACGCCTCGAGACGCCTGCCGGCGTGAAGGAAGCCGCGCGTCGCGAACTCGGATACCTGTTGCCGGGCGAACGTCGCCTCGCCCTGCTCGACCTTCCCGCCGTCACGGGCAGCCTGCCCGCCACCTGGCCCTACAACGTCGTCGGCGCCATCCTCACGGTTCGCGCCTCGGCGGTTGCCGCCAACCGACCCGGAACGCTCGGGCCCCTCGGCGCCAACCCCTAGCCCCTCCGTTGCGGGGCCCCGTTGGCCCTTGGGTAGTGTCGGGTCGTCATTCGACACCTGTCTCGAAGGGGAATCACATGGGTGGAAGCATTCTCGGCAACCGCGTCATCCGCAAGGAAGACCCGAAGTTCCTCACCACCGGCGGTGAGTACGTCGACGACTTGCTCGACGAACCGTTGCTGAAGGGCGCCGCACACGTCACCTACGTGCGCAGCACCGTCGCACACGGTCGCATCACCGGCATCGATGTCTCCGATGCACTGTCCGCTCCCGGCGTGATCGCCGTGTACACCGCGGCCGACCTCGAACTGCAGGCGATGCCCGCCACGTTCAACCCCGGCGCCAAGCGCACGCTGCTCGCCAGCGACAAGGTGCGCTTCGTCGGCGAACCGGTCGCCGCCGTCATCACGGAAACACGCGAGCAGGGTGAAGACGCAGCCGAGATGGTCATCGTCGACTACGACATCCTTCCCGCTCTCGTCGACATGGAAGAGGCGATGACGAGCAGCACGCTCATCTTCGACGAATGCGGCAGCAACGTCGTGTTCGACTCGACCGCACTCGGCATGCCCGACAACACCGGTGATGCGTTCTTCGAGGGATGCGAGGTCGTCGTCAAGGGTCGCTTCATCAACCAG
Organism: Ilumatobacteraceae bacterium; assembly: GCA_036735765.1. Classification (GTDB taxonomy): domain Bacteria; phylum Actinomycetota; class Acidimicrobiia; order Acidimicrobiales; family Ilumatobacteraceae; genus F1-20-MAGs119. Next base: position 7,448 of record DAINNS010000024.1, read on the forward strand.
CGTGTCGCGCCGTGCCCGCTCGAAGTGCGCGGTTCGGCCGTCGCATGGGTCGACGGTCGTCTCTTCCAGTGGTTGAGCACGCAGCACGCGCAGGGCGCCAAGGACGGCATCATGGCCGCTCTCGGCCTCTCGGCTGAGCAGTTGCGCGTCATCACCCCCGACGTCGGTGGTGGTTTCGGCGCGAAGATCGGCGTGTACCCCGAAGAGAGCCTCCTCGGCATGATGTCGAAGAAGCTCGGGCGTCCGTTGCGTTGGCGCGAGACGCGCAGTGAGTCGATGCTCGGCATGGGCCACGGCCGCGCGCAAATTCAGTACGTCACCATCGGCGGAACTCGCGAAGGCAAGGTGCTCGCCTACCAGATGCACGTGCTGCAGGACTGCGGCGCGTGGGTCGACATGGGAACCATCCTCGCCCCGTTCATGACACGCCCGATGTCGTCTGCCGTGTACGCATTCCCCAAGGTCGAGTGCCGCACCACGTCGATCGTCACGAACACGACACCCACCACCGCCTACCGCGGCGCGGGTCGCCCCGAGGCAACCGCCGCCGCCGAGCGCGCGATGGACATGTTCGCTCTCGAGATCGGCAAGGACCCGGCAGAAGTGCGTCGCATGAACCTCATCCCGAAGTTCCTCGACAAGCACACCACGGTGATCGGCCAGACCTACGACGTCGGCGACTACGAGACCGCTCTCGACAAGGTGCTTGCCGCCGCCGACTACAAGTCGTTGCGCGCCGAGCAGGCCAAGCGCCGCGCGTCGGGCGACGTGAAGCAGCTCGGCATCGGCGTGTCGGTGTACGTGGAAATCACCGGTGGTGTTCCGCCGATGGGCGAAACCGCGAAGATCGAAGTGCAGGAAAACGGCCGCGCGGTCGTCTACACCGGCACCAGCCCGCACGGCCAGGGCCACGCGACCGCATGGTCGATGATCGCCTCCGAGCAGACCGGTATTCCGATGGACATGATCGACCTCGTGTGGGGTGACACCGACCTCGTTCCGGTCGGCGGTGGCACCATGGGCTCGCGTTCGCTGCAGCAGGGCGGTGCAGCCGTCAACCTCGCCGCCATCGAGCTCGTCGACCAGGCGAAGAAACTCGCCGCACGTCTCCTCGAAGCCAACGAAGCCGACATTGAACTCGACCGCGACCGCGGTGTGTTCCACGTGTCGGGCACTCCGGCCATCGCCAAATCGTGGGCCGATCTCGCAACCGCAGCCAAGGGCGACGGCGGTCTCTCGCAAGAGTCACGCTTCAACGCCGAGGGTGCTTCGTTCCCCTTCGGTGCCCACGTCGCGGTCGTCGAAGTCGACACCGAAACCGGCAAGGTGCGTCACCTGCGCCACGTCGCACTCGACGATGCAGGTCGCGTTCTCAACCCGCTGCTGCTCGAGGGCCAGATCCACGGTGGCGTCGCGCAGGGCACCGCACAAGCGCTGCTCGAGGAAGTGCGCTACGACTCCGACGGCAACCCGATCACGTCGAACCTCGCCGACTACGCGTTCATCTCTGCCGCGGAACTCCCGAGCTTCGAGGTCGTTCACATGGAGACCCCGACGTACCTGAATCCGCTCGGCGCCAAGGGCATCGGCGAATCGGGCACCATCGGTTCGACCCCGTCGGTTCAGTCCGCCGTGGTCGATGCCGTGTCGCACCTGGGCGTCAAGCACATCGACATGCCGACGACGTCGGAGCGTGTGTGGGCCGCCATCATGTCGGCCAAGTCCTGACGAAACAGTCGTACCAAAAGTTTTCCAACGGGCGTAGGGTCTGACTGCGCCGTCCGACGGTTGTCGGCCGGCAGATAGGAAGTCCCCCATGTCATCGCACTCCCCGATCGTCGCGTCCCAGTTGGTGCGCCACTTCGGCTCATCCGACAATCCTGTTCGCGCCGTCGACGGCGTCGACCTCGAGGTACGCGAAGGCGAAATCTTCGGCTTCCTCGGCCCGAATGGTGCCGGCAAGTCGACCACAGTGCGCATGCTCACCACTTTGCTGCGGCCGTCGTCCGGCACCGCCCGCGTCGCGGGATTCGACATCGTGCGCCAGGCCGACATGGTGCGCCGCAACATCGGCGTCGCGCTTCAAGACGCGGCCATCGACCCCCTGATGACGGGCAACGAACTGCTCGAGCTCCAGGCGATTCTCTACGGCATCGCACCGGCAAGCGTGAAGGCGCGTGCGGGCGAGCTGCTCGAACGCGTCGGCCTGACCGCCGCCGCCGACCGCCGCGTCGGCACCTATTCGGGCGGCATGCGTCGTCGACTCGATCTCGCGCTGTCGCTCATCCACGAACCGAGCGTGCTCTTCCTCGACGAACCCACGACGGGCCTCGACCCGATGAGCCGCGTCACGCTGTGGGAAGAAGTACGTCGCCTGAACAAAGAGGGCACGACCGTTCTCCTCACCACGCAGTATCTCGAAGAGGCCGACCAGTTGGCCGACCGCATCGCCATCATCGACGGCGGCAAGATCGTGCGCGAGGGGGCACCGCGCGACCTGAAGGCACTGGTCGGCGCACCGACACTCCTCATCAGCGTCGACCACGGCCTCGAAGACGCCGCGCGACGCGTTCTCGCCGAGTTCGGTGACATGCGCCCGACGGCCGAGGGCACGCTGGGGGTTGGACTCGCAGCCGGCGCCCGCGCCGTCACCGACGTCGTGCGGCGACTCGACGAACAAGGCATCGTGGTCCACCACCTCGAGCTGAACGAACCCAGCCTCGACGATGTCTTCGCCGAGGCGACGGGTCACCGCCTCGAGGGCGAGAAGTGACCGCCACCGTGACCACGGCCGCAAGCACGAAGATGGCAGTCGGCTCGCTGCGTCAAACCGCCGCGATGTCGAAGCGCTCGATCATGGCGCTCGTGCGCCAACCCGCACTCGTCATTCCGTCGATCACGTTCCCACTTTTCTTCGCCGCACTCGGCACGTCGTCGTTCGGGCGCGCAACCGGCCTGCCGGGCTTCCCGAAGGTCGACTCATTTCTCGACTTCAGCCTCGCGGGCACCATCGTGCAAGGCGTCCTGTTCGGTTCGGTGCAAAGCGGCTCCGCGCTCGCCACCGACATCGAGAACGGTTTCTTCTACCGACTGCTCGCATCACCGACGTCCCGGCTCGGCATCCTGCTCGGTCGCCTCATGGGTGCGGCCGCGTACGGTGCCGCACAGACGGCGTTCTTCACCGCGTTGCTCATTCCCTTTGGTCTGCACGTGAAAGGCGGCGTTCCCGGCGCAATCGTCATGTTGTTGTCGGGTGGGCTCACCGCGATCGCCGTCGCCGGCTTCATGGCAGCGATGGCGCTGCGTACCGGTTCGTCCGAGGCCGTGCAGGGAGTCTTTCCTTTGGTGTTCATCGCGCTCTTCTTTTCGAGCGCGTTCTTTCCGCGCCAGACGATGAGCGGCGCGTACCGGCACATCGCGAACGCCAACCCCATTTCGTACCTCATCGAAGGCCTGCGCGACTTGTGCATCACGGGTTTCACAGCTTCGGCCTGCGCGAAGGCATTGCTCGTCCCTCTCGGCATCATGGTCGTTTCGTTCGCACTTGCCTTGCGCTCGCTCGCACGAAGGGTTGCCGCACAATGAGCACGACGTCACCCGTCTCCACTTCACACATCTCGGTCGCGCGATCATCGCGCGCGTTGTCGGCGCGCGGCATGCGCAACATGCGCCGCCTGCCATCGACGTTCATCCCGACCCTCGCGATGCCGATCTTCCAGGCCATCGCGTTCTCGGGAACGTTCTTCGCGATCACGAAACTCCCCGGGTTCCCCACCGACCGCAGCATCAACTGGTACCTACCGCTTGCAGTGGTGATGGGCTCCGCATTCGCGGGTGTCGGCCTCGGTTTCACCACGATCCGTGACATCGAGACCGGCTTCTTCGACCGCCTGCGCATGTCGCCCACTCCGCGTTCCGCGCTCATCGTCGGGCCGCTCATCATGACGTGGGTACGCACGATCATCGTCGTCACCATGGTGGTCATCGTCGGGTTCGCATTCGGCGCCCGTCTGACCAGCGGCGTCGTCGGCCTCGGGTGCCTGTACCTCGCGTCGGTCGGCCTCGCCACCGTCTCGGCCGGTTGGGGTCTCGGCATCGCCTACCGGTTCCGCGACATGCGCGGCGCGGCGATCATGCAGCTCACCCTCTTCCTCGTGATGTTCCTCTCCAGCGCCCAGACGCCCCTCTTCGTCATGACCGGCTGGCTGCATTCGGTCGCCCGGGTCAACCCCGCCACCAACGTCCTGCGCCTCTCCCGTCAGGGTTTCCTCGGTGACGTCACGTGGAACGGGGTCTGGGGCGGGGTTCTGGCCCTTGTCGGCGGGTCGATCCTCACCCTCACCTTCGCCTACCGCGGCCTGAAGAGTCTGGAACGCGACTAACGGCCTGCGTGGCCCAGAACGCAATTACGGCCTGCGTGGCCCAGAACGCAATTACGGCCGGTTGGCTGGCGGGGAGTCCCCCGCTTTGGGGCAAGATAGGGGTCGCCTCGAGACGGG
>DAINNS010000025.1:0-11469 GCA_036735765.1 Ilumatobacteraceae bacterium
CGTCACGAGCTGTCGGTGCGGATGGCGCCAGGACCGGACGCGGCCCTTCGACGACACCTCGTAAAGCGGGAAGGCGGCGATCGCCCGCCATTCGTCTTCGGCGCCGGGTTGCATCGCCGGGACGTAATGAGTGAGCACCAGGTGTTTCACCCCGCTGCGTGTCGCGGTCTGACCGGCCTGTTCAACGGTCGAGTGGTAGTCGAGGATGTCGGTGAGTCGCGCTGCGTTGGCGGGAAGCGCTGCAGCGAGACCCTTCACGAGGTCGTCACGCAGCACTGTCTGCACGTAGACGTCGGCATCGCGACACAGGTCGTATATCTCGTCGCAGGGAATCGTGTCACCCGCGAGCGCAGCCGTTTTGCCGTCGTGTTGGATGCGGTAACCAAGCGTTGGTTCGACGGGCCGGTGGTCGGTGCGGAATGCGCCGATGACCATGTCGCCGTGCTCGTGCACGTCACCCGCGTTCAATTCGACGACGTCGAGCTTCATGCCACCCGCGGTGCGCAGATCTTCGTGGTGGGCTAGCCGGTACTGCTCGTCGAGCGCGAGCATCTCGAGCATCCCTGTCACGACACGGCGGGTGCCGATGGGTCCGATGATCTTCAGAGGTGAGGTCATCGCTGATGGCGTCGTGATCCAACGCGTGGTGACGAGATCGTTCAGGTCGCAGATGTGGTCGCTGTGCAAGTGGGTGAGAAGTACCAGGTTCACGAACGGCGGGAACACCCCTGCAGCGGTGAGGCGCATCACGCAGGCACGACCACAGTCGACGACCACGTTGTGCGGACCGCTCGACACGAGAGTCGATGGCCCCGCGCGGTTTGGATCGGGCAACGGGCTTCCCGTTCCCAGCAAGGTGATTTTCATCGGCCCCCTCTTTCGGGGACGAGTCTGTCAGATCATGCAGTGACGAGAACGCGCTGCATCGGCTGGTTGGTCGGTTCGGCCGGTGCCGCAACGACCGTGGAACTGCCGCCACCTTCGTCGCCGCACGTGCAGACGAGGCTGCCCGTCGGAATGAAAAGTGGTGCGGAGGGTGCCCCGTAGCCGAGATACAGCGACATCAACATCGCCCGATGGATCGCTTCACACTCGGGAGAGTGAACGACGTGTCTGCGGGTCTTGTTCCTCTGGCGTCCGAACATGAGGCGAAAGTAGCGACGGGAAACCAGAGTGGGAAGGGAAAACAGCGACACTTTGCGCTGCGTTCACCGAACTTTCACCCGTTTGTCAGGCGCTTTTGAATTCGCGGAACGCGGCGAATGCTCGTGGCCCGTAGACAGTCCCCGGCCCACCGTTCATCGAGATCGTCACGCCGATGAGTTCGGCAACTTCGGCCTCGCTCGCGCCGTTCCGGGCGGCACCTTTCGCGTGCGCAGCGATGCAACCGTCGCAATGAGTGGTGATGGCAATGGCCAACGCGACGAGCTCCTTGGTCTTCGCATCCAGCGCCCCCGCGCGGAAAGCGGCAGCGTGCAGACCACCAAAACCCTTGTAGACGTCGGGGATCAGTTCGCGCAGTTCGCGGCTGATCGGTGCGAGTTCGGCCTGAACGTCGTGACCGTACGAGTGGTTGTGCGTGTGGGATTCGGCGTCGCTCATGGGCTCAGTCAACCACAGCCTGTGACGTTCCCGTAAGGTCGCCGACGTGCTGCAATTGGTTCTCAACCTCGTCGCAACGTGTGTCATGGTCGGCGTCATCTGGTTCGTGCAGTTGGTGCATTATCCGCTGCTGGCGCTCATCGGGGTCGACCGGGCACCGGCGATCGCGGTCGAGCACCAGCGTCGTACCGCGTGGGTCGTCGGCTTGCCGATGGCAACCGAGGGCGTGACGACGTTGGTCCTTTTGTTCTCCCGACCCGACGGTGTTGCCACCTGGTTGGCCTGGCTCGGCGCGGCTCTGTTGGCGGTAGCTCTCGCCAGCACGGTGTTCTTGTCGGTGCCCCTCCACGAACGCATGGCGAATTCGCCCGACCCCACCGTTGGCCGTCGCCTCGTCGTCACCAACTGGCCACGGACGATCGCATGGTCGGCGCGTGCGGTTGTCGCCGGCGCGATGCTGGCCCAGGCGATCTGACTCCGAATCCGGACTTCACCTTTCGTAGAGTTTCCCCGTGGCCACACCTTCGACCGACATCTCCGCAGTCATTTTCGATTTCGGTGGTGTCATCATCACGCCGATCACACGACAGATCGGCATGATCGCCGAGGGTCTTGGTGTCACCACTTCCGAACTTCACCACGTGATGATGGGACCGCAGTTCGAATCGGGTGATCATCCGTGGCACCGTCTCGAGCGCGGTGAGATTCCGATGGAGGTTCTGCAGGGAATGCTCGAGCCCATCGCCGCGGCTGCCGGAATGTCGTTTCGCGGCGACGAGGTGGAAAAAATCCTCGCACCGGGAATGTACGAGGTGAACGGTTTCGTTCTCGACAAGATCTCCGAACTGCGCGGGCGCGGCTACAAGACGGCGCTCTTGTCGAACAGCATCCGTGAGTTCCGGCCGAAGTTGGAAGAAGACGTCCCGCCGCACCTCTTCGACGCGTACGTCGACTCGAGCCACGTTGGCATGCGCAAACCCGAGCCCGAGATCTTCCACCACACGTTGGCCGCACTCGGTCTCGACGATGCGTCGAATGCGGTGTTCCTCGACGACTTCGCGGGCAACCTTGCCGGTGCGACGGCGGTTGGGTTGCGCACGATCCACGTGAAGAACCCGCGCGAGGCCCTGGGCGAACTCGACGCCTTACTTGGCGGCTAGCGACTTCGCCGCCGTCAGCATTTCGTCGAGCGACTCGTGCAGCAGTTCGACGAGGTCCCACAGGTCGGGAATCAGTTCGCGACAAGACACGAATCCGAAGTCGAGGTTGCCGAGGTAACTCTGCACGGTGATGTTGAGTCCTTGCCCGTCCGCAATCGTGGAGACGGGGAAGAAGTGCTTCATCTCCGCCCCCGCCGAATAAAGAGGAACCGACGGACCCGGCACGTTCGAGATGATCAGGTTGAACGGTGGATTCAGGCGGTCGGCGATGCGCAACCGGCTGTACATGCGCATGGCGCGTGCGGCGATGAGGGGCGGTGCGAACTGGGTGAAGTCCTGCAACGTGGCGGCCGGAATCGCCTGCAGGTTCGTCTTCGCTCGCGACATCGACGTTTGCACGCGGCCCAACAGCGCCAGCGGGTCGTCTTCGTCGGTGCCGAGTTCGGCGAGCAGGCCGGTGACGCGGTTCTGGTACTTCGCACTCTCGTCCGACGTGCGCGTGCTGACCGGCACGAGAGCAACGAGCGGCTCGTTCGGCAAAGCGTTTTTCTTGATGAGGTACTTGCGAAGTGTCAGACCACACAGCGCCATGACGACGTCGTTGAACGTTGCTCCGGTAGCGCGGCGAATCGTCTTTGCATCGTCGATGTTGATCGTCGTGTAGGCGAAGCGACGGTGCGGGGTGATGTTGGTATTCCACGGAGTCCGCGGTGCGGCCGTGGGTGGCAGTGCCGGTGCGCGGTCAACGACTTCTCCGTGCGATCGGCGGAGACGCTTGCGCATCACGGTGCCGACGGGGCCCGGCAACGGCTGGGCAATGATGTCGGCCAGCATCTGGACACTGCCGACATGCGTTTGTGCGGCAATCTCGCGCAACGTGCGCACCGTCAAACGCACGAACTTCTCGGGCCGACGAATGTATTCGGCTGCGGTGCGCAACAGAAGTTCCTGATCGGTGGGCACGCGGTCGGGGTGCCACACGGCGTGGTCGTGAGTCGGGCGTGCGTTCGGGTCGGTGCTGAGAAGGGTCTCGAGCAGTGTTGCACCGGACTTGCCGTCGATCGTCGAGTGGTGGATCTTGTTGAGGTGCGCGACGCGTGTGCCGTTGTCGAGACCCTCGATGACGTAGAACTCCCACAGCGGTCGTGATCTGTCGAGCGGTCGCGAAATGATGCGGCTCACGACTTCGCCCACTTGTTCGGGTGTGCCGGGCGGTGGCACGGCGTGATGACGCAGATGGAAGTCGATGTCGAAGTCGGGATCCTCGATCCAATACGGAAGGTCGAGACCGAGTGGGACGGTGACGAGGCGACGTCGAAAGACCGGCAGATCGTCCAAGCGTTCGAGGATCGCGGCGCGGACGGCTTCGTAACTGGCCCCGCCCGGAGCCGAGGTCACGTCGTAGGTGTACATCGCGCTCACATGGCCGAAGACGGAATTCGTCTCCATGTTGAGGAAACTTGCATCGACACCCGTCAACTGCTCCATGTCACCTCTCTTATGTGGTCGAAACTCGTGTGTCCGAAAATTCCCGTGCTTCTGCTTCGTGCGATTGTGCTTTCGGCTTTGATTGTGCCACCATTTGGCCATGACAGCGTCAGCCGGAACCAAGATCCCCGATGTCCAGATTCACGTCCTCGGCGAGGACGGAATGCCCCAGCCCGTCAGCTCGGCCGAGGTTCTCGGCAAGGGCAAGGTCGTCCTCTTTGCCGTACCGGGGGCCTTCACCCCTGGCTGTTCGAAGGTCCACCTGCCCGGCTTCGTCCAGCGCTTCAACGAGTTGAAGTCGAAGGGCGTGACCTCGGTCGCCTGTATCAGCGTCAACGACCCGTGGGTGATGGAAGCCTGGAAGCAGTCGCAGGGTGCGTCGGAGATCGTCATGCTCGCCGACGGTGCGGGCAACTTCACCAAGGCGATGGGTCTCGAACTCGACGGCTCGGGCTTCGGCCTCGGAGCGCGGTCGCAGCGTTACGCGGCGATCATCAACAACGGAGTCATCGAGCGCCTCGACGTCGAAGAGGGCGCGGGCATCACCGTGTCGTCGTGCGACGCGATCATCTCGCACCTCTAGTTACGTGACGCATTCAGGCTGCTGAGAGAACTGCCTCGGTCGTCGCACCGCGGCTCACTCTCACTCGCGCGGAACTGTCGGCGAGGTCGTCGATCTCTTCGGGATCGTGCGACACAAGAACGACGGTTCCCTCGTAGATCGCGAACCATTCCTTCATCAGCCGTCGAACGACCCCGCGAGAAGCGACGTCGAGGAAAGTCGTCGGTTCGTCGAGCAACAGAATTCGCGACGGGGAGAGAAGGGCTCGCGCCAACGACGCTCTTTGGCGCTGGCCGCCGCTGAGTTCGTGTGGTTTGCGGGCCAACAACGCGCGCAGGTCGAATGCCTCGACGACATCGTCGAACCGTGCGCTTGCCCGAAGAGTTCGTCCGCGGCCGAAGATGAGATTGCGGTCGACCGAGAGGTGCGGCAACAACCCGCCACCTTGGAACACGGTTGCAACACCGCGATCTTCGGGTTGAACGAACCGCCCCGTCGGTTCATCATCGACGACCACATCGTCGATGCGAATCGAACCCGATGTGCACGGCAGCAAACCGGCGATCATGTCGAGAGTCGTCGTCTTGCCCGATCCGTTCTCACCGGTGACGCCCAGGATGCGGCCCGACGCAACGGACAGATCGACCTCGATCGAGAACGCCTCCCGAATGAATCGGCATCGCATTGCGAGACTCATTCGCCGCCCCTACGCAGTGCGCCCAACCATCGGCCGCGCAACGCCACAAGCACGACGACCGAAATGACGACCATCAGCATCGACAGCGCGAGTGCCGAATCGTTCCCCGACTCGAGTGCGCTGTACACGGCAAGCGGAACGGTCTGGGTTCGTCCCGGAGTGTTGCCGGCGAACGTGATCGTCGCACCGAATTCGCCCAATGCCCGCGCCCACGTCAACACGGTCGCTGCGATCAAGGACGGCCGGACGAGTGGAATCGTCACGGTGAGGAACGTTCGCCACGGCCCGGCACCGAACGTGCGTGCCGCGCCCATCACGCGCCGGTCGACCTGTTCGAACGCAGCCTCCATGACAACGATGAAGAACGGTGCGGCTACGAAGAATTCGGCCATCACCGTTGCCGTCTCGGTGAAAGCGAGTCGAATCCCGAACCAGTCGTCGAGCAACCCACCGACGAGTCCACGTCGGCCGAACGCGAACAGCAGTGCGACACCGCCGACCACGGGCGGCAGAACCATCGGCAAAACGACGAGCGAACGTACGATCCCGCGACCACGACGGCGGGAGTTGGCGAGGAACCACGCCAAGGGTGTCCCGAAGAGCAATGCCAACAACGTGGCGATGACCGACGTCCGCAGTGACAATGTGAGTGCGGTGCGTGCTGTTTCGTTCGAGATCGCCGACCAGAAGTTCGACCACGACGTTCGCCATACCACCGCGGCGACGGGAACGATCAAGAGCGCCGCCGCGGGCAGGCCGACCAACGCCAAGCCACGTGGCTGGGAGAGACGACGTGTCATGGCAACGTGAATCCTGCGTTGGTCAATGCGTCGTCGCCCGACGGTCCGCGAACGAGTGCGATGAACGCTTCGACTGCTGTGGTGTTGCGGGACGAGGGCTGTGCCATCTTTGCGATCGGATAGTTGGTGGTGACGTTCACTGACGAGGGGATGCGTACTGGTTCGACGTCGTCGTCCGGCAACATTCCATCCGTCACGTAGGCGATGCCGGCATCGGCCTCGCCGTTCGCAACCCGCGAAAGTACCGCCGTCGCACTTGCCTCGCGGCTCGCGGGTGCGAGGTCGATCTCTTCCGCATCCAACATCTGCAACGCGTATCTGCCGCAGGGCTGCGCCTCGTCGCACAACACCACCCGCAGGTCGGCTCGAGTGAGATCGTCGAGCGAAGTGATTCCCGACGGGTTTCCCTTCCCGACGAGAATCGCGAGTTCGTTGCGGGCAAGGTCGTCGACATCGTCGGCGTTCACATCGCCGTTCGACACCAACTTGTCCATGTTCGATGAGTCAGCCATGACGACGACGTCGGCGGGCGCACCCTCCTGGATCTGTGCGACGAGTGTCGAACTACCGGCGAAATTGAATCGAATGGTCACATCAGGGAACTGCGACGCGAACTCGTCTCCCAGTTTCTCGAACACCGCACTCAGCGATGCCGCCACGTGAACGTTCAGTTCCGACTCGCCTGCAGCGGCGGTGGGCCCGCCCGGCGCCGAGGAGCATGACGCGGCAACGCAGCCGACCGCCACGAGACCCAAGAAACGCAAGCGCCGACGCACGAGGTCGCAACCTATTGGTTACACCACAACTATCCAATAGTTCTTTACGGACTACAGTCGATTCATGCCTCGTCGCCGACCCGCAGCCCCCACTGAAACGCTCGATGCAGTCGGGGGTGCATCGCTCGTCCTCATCTCTCAGGGAGTCGGCCATGGCTACGACGTCGCCCGCCACTTCGCGCCCGACGGTTCACTCGGTGCCGTGTTGACGCACAGTCGACCGGTCGTCTACCGGGCAATCAAACAACTCGAATCGATGGGTTTGATCACTTCGAGCGAAGCCGTCGGAGTCCGCGGTCAGCTGAAGTGGACGCTCGCGTGCACCGCAAAAGGTCGACGTACCGCGCGCGAATGGCTGACGTCTCCGGTCACAAATTTGCGCGACATGCGCAGCGAATTCTTCGTGCGGCTACTTCTCATGCAGCGCGCGGGTGAAGACACACGTGACTTCGTGAGTGCACAGCGCATCGCGCTCGAACCACGTACCACGAGTCTCCTCGCCAACCCGAACCGCGACCCTGTGTCGCTGTGGCGTCGTGAACAGGCCCGCGCGGTGCTGAGATTTCTCGATGAGTTCGAAGGCGTCATCACACCACACGACGAAATATCGCCATCGCCCATGAACCTCAGCGCGCGGAACCAACTCCACGCGACTGTCGTGAGCGTGAAGCACGGTGACATCCTGTCGTCGGTGCGCCTCGACATCGACCGTGACCAAGCCATGACGTCGACGATCACCCGCGAGGCGGTCGACTCGCTACGCCTCGCACCCGGCACACGTGTCGTCGCCCTGTGCAAAGCGACCGACGTGATGATCGCAGTCGATCAGTCGACGATCGCCTGACGTACCAACTGCCTGATGTAGGGCCGCAGCGGATACGTCGACGAAGGCATCAACTGGGTCATGAACAAAACGACCATGTCCTCGACCGGATCGACGTGAAAGGTCGTGCTTGCCGCACCGCCCCACCCGAAATCGCCAACGGAACCGGCAGTTTTCGCACGCGCGACGTCCATCAAAACGGAAAAGCCCAGACCGAAGCCGAAACCCTCTTGCGTCGTTTCCGAAAAGATCGGACGCCCAACCTCGGACAAGTCGCCGTTGCCCGGCAGGTGATTCGTCGCCATGTAGGCAACCGTCCGCGGCGACAACAGGCGCGCCCCACCAATCGTCGGGTCTGCAACCCCGCCACGACGCAGCATGTCGGCAAAGCGCATGTAGTCGCCCATCGTCGACACCATGCCGCCTCCGCCCATGAGACAAGCAGGTGGGGATTTCGCCGCAGCCCCCGCCATGGTGAGGGGAGTCGCCTTCTTTGTTCCCGGGTGCCGGCCGTACAACTCGGCCAGTCGATCCAACTTCTCCTCGGGCACATGGAATGAGGTGTCCTCCATTCCGAGCGGCCGACAGATACGGGATTCGATGAACTGATCAAGCGGCATTCCCGATGCCACCTCGACCACGCGACCCAACACGTCGGTCGACACGCCGTAGTTCCATTCCGAACCCGGTTGAAAGAGCAACGGCAGTTCGGCCAGCAGGTCGCACACCTCTTCGAGGTTCTTGCCCGCGGGCATGCCCCACTCGAAGCCGGCCTTCCTGTACATCTCATCGACCACATGCGACATGAGGAATCCATAGGTCAGACCCGACGTGTGGGTGAGCAGATGCCACACGCGCATCGGCTCGGTCAACCCCTCGAAAATCGGCGCGGTCGAAGAGCCCCTTTGGAAAACCTTGAGGTTTGCGAAAGACGGGATGTACTTGGCAACCGGGTCGGTCAATTGCAGCTTGCCGTCTTCCCACAACATCATCGCCGCGACTGACGTGAGCGGTTTCGTCATCGAATAGATACGGAAGATCGTGTCGTCCGCCATCTTCCTGCCCGCAGCAACATCTGCCATGCCGTGCGTCGATGCGTGCACGACTTGACCACCGCGTGCCACCGCCATCGACCACCCAGCCAAACGTTCGCGCTCGACGTATCCCGCCAAGTAAGCGTCCAATTTCGCCAAGCGCTCCGCAGACATGCCGACGTTCCTCGGGTCCGCGGTTCTTTGAAGAATTCCCATGTCTCACCCCCGCCCCGACAGTATCCGCGGCCGACCGATACCCCCTTGAGAACATTTCACGCCGTGTTACCCTGACCAATGAAGCCCAATCCAGGAGGGGAAATGTTCCGCAGGCTCTCTCGCGCCGTCGCCGCAACCGCATCGGTTGCCGTTCTCGGCCTCTTCGCCATTCCCGAGGTCGCTCACGCGGCCAGTGTCGAAATCACCATCACCGATGCCGATGGCACCGCAATCCCGCGTGCGATGGTGGCGGTACTGAACAGCGACGGAGACTCCGTCGACAGTGGCATCGCCGATGCGAACGGCAAGGTGACGATCAAGGACGACAACGCAGCCGGTTACGTCGTTGCTGCGCCCGGCTTCGGCACCAAGGTCGTGGAGTCTGCGCCGACGGCCGGCGCATCGGTGAAGTTGACCGCTTCCACCAAGTCGAAGCTTTCTTTCTCGAATGCCTTCGGTGGTCAGGTACGCACTTTGGCCGGCGATGCCGACAGTGGTGTGTTCTACGCGACGTCCGATGCCCAGCCTTCTGTGTGGCGTACCACCGACTATGCGGGGTCTTGGGCTCCGGTGCCGACGTCGGCCGAGGACACCGAAGCATCGGCAACTGCTGCCGGCGCAATGACCCAATCTCAGTCTGCAGGCGAGATCTTCACCTCCCAAGCAAAGGGAGAAGTCGCGGTGCAGGTTGGCAACGATCTCTTCTTCTCGCGCACGTACGGCAGCACGTGGTCGAAGATTGCGAGTTACAGCCAGGTGACCGGGCAGAACAAGAAGCACTACTGGATCCACGGTGGCGCATCGGGTGAGTACTCGTACATCTTCGTTCGGACAGACAACACGCTGTGGGCTGCGGTGATGCCCGACAGCAAGAGCGATTCGGCGCCGACGTTCGTCAATGTCACCTCCACGATCGGTCGATATACGGCGGGAGATCGCGTGGCCTTCGCCACCGGTAGCGGTGGTGAAATGTTCATGGCTGCAATCAACGGTACGAACCTGCGTCTCTCGCAGCTCAACGGCGTGACGGATGCCGCGACGCTCGTGGCAACAAGTGTTGCGGGACCCACGATGACTCTTGCGACGAGCGGAATCGGGCTCGTGCAAATGAGCACGCTCGGAACCGCTACGCCACAAGTCGTCATCACGCACCTCGTCGACGGAAGCACCAAATCCGTCCAAGTTTCGAAGAACAACTCCGGGACCTGGGTGAACAACTCGAGCCTCAAGAAGGCGGGAAACAACGACAACAACTTCAATGCGGTAACCGACATCTCCGGAATCTGCGGCCAGAACGGTGGAACTCCGCTCGTCGCCTCCATCGCACCGGTCGCACCTGCGGCGGGTGCGCTCAACGGCTTCGAAGCAGTCGGAACCATCGGCCAGTGCATGTGGGCCTACAACAGCACCGGCGGCAACGTCACTGTCGGGTCAGCCCACGCGGATGGAACGCTCATCCTCGCCGAGATGAATGGTGCAAACAACAACACCGGTTTCGTATGGGACAGCGCCTACGACTTCTCGACCAACATGGTGGCGATCTCCGGCGACGGCCAGTTCGGTGTCCGTAAATCAGCGAACCTCAACGCAAGTACGGGTTACCGACCGAACTTCGGCGGCGCCGGTGGCACCAACGCCGATGCGTATGTGAGCAGCCAAGCGTCCGCGGGAACGGGTACGTCTTCGGGTGGTGTTGCCGTCAACGGCATGACCGCCCCGAACGTGACCGACATCGCGTACGACCCGAACTCGACAGACGGCTCACGACTCGTGCTCAGCATGACCGGTACCGGTGGAAGTCGCACGTTGCTGTCGACGGACGGTGGAACGTCGTTCAGCACGATCGGCGCAGGTGGTAGCTACGCGGTCGATTGGTGGAACGGCGCTGGCGACAATCAGTACATCGCCGCGGGATTCACCAACAACCCGAACGAGTTCCTCCATGTCAAGGGCTTCACCACTGCTACCGGTACCGGCAAGACGCAAATGGGCGAAGAACTCGCTGGAACGGCAGCCGAGCGCGACGCAAAAGAGTTGAGCTCACGCAAGTCGTTCGTGTTCGAAGGCGCGGCAAACCCGAGCGGTAGCAACCTCACTCCGACGAACTTTGTTTCGTCGGGTGGTCAGCAACTGCTTGTCGCGATCGAAGGCATCGCGGGCAAGGACATGATGCTTGTCGCGGTGAACAAGTGCAGTGGCAACGTCGGTCCGACGGGTTGCGAGTCATCTGCGGGTTCTGTGGCGTTGGTCGGCGTTTCAACGAACGCCTCGACCGGTGCGACGACTCTCAGCAACATCAAGTACTTCGGGT
>DAINNS010000026.1:0-11139 GCA_036735765.1 Ilumatobacteraceae bacterium
CGCAGGCGCGTCAGACGGTCGACGAAATCGATGCGGCGCTCGCCCGACTGGGTGTCGGCGAGTACGGATACTCACAGCATTCCGGCAAGCCGATTCCGCGCGAACGCCTGAAGGCGATTCCGTGGACGACGGAACTCGTCGAAGAGCGCGTCGGGGGCATCGGCCGCCGGTGAAGTCACTGCGTACGTTGACGGCCCTGATCGCCGTCACGATCGTCGTGGCCGACCAGGTCACGAAGCACTGGGCACTGAACGCGCTCGGCGACGGTCGAACGATCGACATCGTTGGGTCGCTGCGGTTCAACCTGGCATTCAACACGGGTATGGCATTTGCCAGAGGACAGGGTCTGGGTCCGGTCATCGCGGTGATCGGTGTGCTCGTTGTGGCGTATCTCCTGATCGGTCTGCGCCGCGACACGCGCTCGGGATCGGTGTTTGTCGGGATGGTCGCGGGTGGAGCGGCGGGGAACATCGTCGATCGCCTGTTCCGTGGCGATGGATGGCTGCAGGGCGCCGTCGTCGACTTCATCGATCTGCAGTGGTGGCCGATCTTCAACGTTGCAGATGCGGCGATCGTCGTGGGTGCAGGGGCTCTCGTCGTCGTGTCCCTCTTGCCGGACAAATCGGTGCCGGAAGCTGAATCGACCGAAATCGAGTCACCTCAGTGATCGAAGAGGAGATTCCGTCGGCGCTCGCCGGTGACAGGCTCGACCGGGTCGTGGCGTTGCTTGCCGACCTCAGTCGGGCGCAGTCGGCCGCACTCATCGCGGGGGGCGGCGTCACGATCGACGGCGTGGCGGCGGTTGCCGGCAAGGTGAAGCTCGAAGAAGGGCAGACGATCACGATCGACACGGCGCTCCTTCCCGAGAAGGAACTGCCGCGTGGCGATGCGTCGGTCGAGGTCAACGTCATCCACGCTGACGACGACGTCATCGTCGTCGACAAGCAAAAGGGGCTCGTCGTTCATCCCGGCGCAGGAAACCCCACGGGCACGCTCGTGAACGGCCTGCTCGCGCGGTACCCCGAGATCGCGTCGGTGGGCGATCCGTTCAGGCCGGGCATCGTGCACCGTCTCGATGCGGGAACGACCGGTCTCATGGTCGTCGCCCGTTCGGCGGCCGCGTACGAGTCGCTGGTCGATCAGCTGTCGCAACGTCTCGTGCATCGTGAATACGTCGCCGTCGCCGTCGGGGCCTTCGACGCGAAGAGCGGTGTGATCGACGCGGCGATCGGCCGTGACGCGCGGGAGCTCACGAAAATGGCGGTGCGAGTCGACGGCAAAATGGCGCGCACCCATTACGCGGTTTTGCGCGAGTTCACGTCACCGATCGTCGCGAGTCTCGTGCGTTGTGAACTCGAGACCGGTCGTACGCACCAGATACGTGTGCACCTCGCCGCCGTGGGTCATCCGGTGCTCGGCGATGCGACGTACGGCGGTGTTCGTTCGACGCTTCCGTTCTCTCGGCCGGCGCTTCACGCGGTGCGACTGACCTTCGCCCATCCACGCAGTGCGACAGAGATGTCGTTCGAAGCGCCGTTGCCTGCCGACATCGACGGGCTGATCGCGCGTCTCAGTGCGGGTGATTGATCTCGGGCCAGGGTGCGTCGCCCTTGGCTGCCGCGGCGATGCCTGCGAGCGTGTACTGCTCGAGGTGATGCCGCATGTGCTGGCCCGCACCGTCCCAGATCGCCAAGAGGACGCACTGTCCTTCGTGACTGCATGATCCGTCCTGGTGGGGCTGGCCGAAGTCGCCGACGGTGATCGGTCCGTCGACGGCAGAGATGATCTCGGCGAGTTTGATGTCGCTCGGGTCCTTGGCCAGGACGTAGCCACCGCCGACGCCGCGCTTCGAGCGAACGAGACCCGCACCCTTCAGCGAAAGAAGAATCTGTTCGAGATACGGCTGGGGGAGACCCGTGCGTTCGGCGATGTCCCGAACCGACGTTGGTCCCGATGTGTCGGCGTGCAGCGCCAGTGACAGCAACGCGCGACACGCATAGTCGCCCCTTGTCGAAACACGCACGGACTCATCGTAGAACCTGGCGCCGTGAGGCACGGCGATCTGGTTGAATCAGTGCGTGCCCAGCGTCCCGTCGCCCGTTCTCCCGCGGTACGGAAACGGGTCACTCGTCGACGTGATGCCGTGGATGCTGCGGGCGGCACTCGGCCCGTCCGGTGCATCACCCGAGGTTCCCGCCTGGATGGTGCACCACGAAACAGCAGTCGCTCGTCGGGTGGTGCTCCTCATCGATGGCCTGGGTTGGAACCAGCTACGTGCACGTGAACACATAGCGCCGACGCTCGCCGGCCTCGCAGGTTCGGTCATCACCTCCGTGGCGCCGACGACCACGGCGACCGCTCTCACATCGCTCGCAACGGGGGCGTGTCCCGGCGAACACGGCCTCGTTGGCTACCGAATGGACATGGGGTCGAGCGTCATGAACACGTTGCGCTGGGGTGACGAGCGCGGCGACTTGCGTCGGGTTCACGCTCCGGCTGACGTGCAGCCGTGTCAGCCGTTCATGGGGGTTCGCGTACCCGTGGTTTCGAAGGCCGAACTCGAGGACACCGGCTTCACCGAAGCCCACCTTCGTGGGTCGCATCCCGCGGGTTGGCGCGTCGCGTCGAGCATTCCCGTCATCGTTGGCGACCTTCTCGCACAGGGAGAGCCGCTCGTGTACGCCTACTACGACGGCCTCGACAAGGTGGCTCACGAACGTGGATTCGGTCCGTACTACGACGCCGAACTGCGGGCGTGTGATGCACTCGTTGCGACGCTCATCGACGCGCTTCCTGCCGACACCGCGCTCTACGTGACGGCCGACCACGGCCAGGGTGAGGTTGGTGACAACATTGTGAAACTTCCCGGCGACCTGATGCGTCTCGTGCGCAGGCAGTCGGGCGAGGGTCGATTCCGATGGCTGCATGCTCGTGAAGGTGCCACGCGCGATCTTCTCGCCCTGTCGACCGACCTCTTCGATGACGTCGCGTGGGTCGTTTCGCGCGAACAGGTCGTCGACGAGGGCTGGTTCGGGCCCGTGGTGCGTCCACCGGCCTTGCGCCGTCTCGGCGACGTGGCACTTGTCCCGTTCACAGATATTTCGTTCGACGACCCGGCCGATGGGGGTCATTTCGTGCTGCAGTGCCGTCACGGCAGCATGACCGCGGCGGAGGTCGAAGTGCCCCTGCTGGTGCACGTGACGTGATGCCCACCTAATGTTTGCTCGATGAGCGAGACACCCGAAGTTCTCTCCCCGAACGGCAGCGAGCCAGAGTCCGAGACGATCACCGAGCCCGCAAAGGTGATGCGCATCGGTTCGATGGTGAAACAACTTCTCGACGAAGCCCATGCGACTGCGCTCGACGAACCAAGTCGCGAGCGCCTCGCCGAGATCTACGAGCGCTCGATCGTCGAACTCTCCGAGGCTCTTTCCCCCGATCTGCAGAACGAACTTCGCATGCTTGCACTGCCCTTCCACGAGGGGACCGTTCCATCGGAAGCGGAACTGCGCGTGGCAACAGCACAACTCGTCGGGTGGCTCGAGGGCCTCTTCCATGGCATCCAAGCAACGCTCTTCGCACAGCAGATCGCCGCCCGCCAGCAACTCGAACAGATGCGTCAGTTGCCGGGAGCAATGCCCCCGAATGCGCCGGGTGGGCCGAGCGGCCAGTATCTCTGACGCATGGCGCTGCGTGCCTCAGCACGCTCGTTGAGCGACACCCGTTTGGTAATTTCGGGTCCCTGACCCGCCATGTCCAGTTCCTTCACGCACCTCCACGTTCACACCGAGTTCTCGATGCTCGACGGTGCGTCACGTCTCGACGAACTGGTGGCCGCGGCCGCCGCCGACGGCCAGCCCGCGCTCGGGATCACCGACCACGGCAACATGTACGGGGTTCTCGACTTCTACCGCGAGTGCAAGGCCCAGGGCGTGAAGCCGGTCATCGGCACCGAGGCCTACATGGCCCACGAATCACGCCACGAACGGCCCGCGCGACGCGGACGCGTCGACGACACGGGCGGTGACACCGAATCGGGTAGCAAGCTCTACTACCACCTCACCTTGTTGGCCGAGAACGACATCGGTTACCGCAACCTCATCCAACTCTCCAGCCTCGCGTACCTCGAGGGCTACTACTACAAGCCACGTCTCGACTGGGACCTGCTCGCACGGCACAGCGAAGGGCTCATCTGCACCACGGGTTGTCTCGGCGGGCACGTTTTGCAGGCCCTTTTGCGTGGCGACGACAAAGGCGCGATCGAACGCGCCTCGCGTTTGCAAGACATCTTCGGCAAAGACAACCTCTTCGTCGAGATCCAAGACCACGGCATCCCGGCACAAATCGAAACCAACCCGAAACTCTTCGAGATCGCGAAGAAAATCGGCGCGCCACTCATCGCCACGAACGACTCGCACTACACGCATCGCGACGACCACACCGCACACGACGCTCTCTTGTGCGTCCAAACCGGGTCGATGCTGTCCGACCCCAACAGGTTTCGTTTCGAGGGTGAAGAGCACTACCTGAAGTCGGCGGCCGAGATGAGGTATCTGTTTCGCGAGGTGCCCCAGGCCTGTGACAGCACCCTGTGGGTGGCCGAGCGCGCCAACGTCAACATCGAGTTCGACCAGGTCCATCTGCCCGAGTTCCCCGTGCCCGCGGGTTTCGCGAACGACATCGAGTACCTGAAGCACCTCACCACTGCGGGTGCGCGCGAACGTTGGGGCGACAAGTTGCCGAAAGAGGCCGTCGAGCGACTCTCGTACGAGTTGAAGGTCATCGCCGACATGGGCTTCGCCTCCTACTTCCTCATCGTGTGGGACCTCATCCGTCACGCGCGTGAAAGCGGCATCCGCGTGGGCCCGGGACGTGGCTCCGCCGCAGGTTGTGCCGTTGCCTATTGCCTGCGGATCACCGACCTCGATCCCATCCGTTACGACCTCCTCTTCGAGCGATTCCTCAACCCCAGCCGCGTGTCGATGCCCGACATCGACATGGACTTCGACTCGCGCTACCGCGACGAGATGATTCGCTACGCGGCCGAAAAATACGGCCGCGACCATGTCGCGCAGATCATCACCTTCGGCACGATCAAGGCCCGCAACGCCGTGCGCGATGCGGCGCGAGTCCTCGGTTATCCCTACGGGCTCGGCGACAAGATCGCGAAGGCGATGCCACCGCTCGTCATGGGTCGCGACACGCCCCTCAAGTACTGCTTCGAGGAGGTGCCGAAGCATCGCGACGGATTCCGCGCCGCGGCTGATCTTCGGGCGATGGTCGACGCCGACCCCGACGTGAAGCGCATCGTTGAGGTGGCGATGGGTCTCGAAGGCCTGAAGCGCTCCGACGGCATCCACGCGGCAGCTGTCGTGATCACGCGCGACGCGCTGACCGAGTATCTCCCGATCCAACGCAAGCCCGAGCCAGGCCAAGACCCCGCGAATTCACCGATCGTCACCCAGTACGAAATGCACGGGGTCGAGGCACTTGGTCTGTTGAAGATGGACTTCCTCGGCCTGCGCAACCTCGACGTCATCACCGACACCGTCGAGATGGTGCGAAGTTCGGTGAATCCCGAATTCGACATCGACACGATTTCCCTCGACGACCCTGCGACGTTCGACCTGCTCTCCCGCGGAGAGACGATCGGGGTGTTCCAACTTGAAAGTCCACCGATGCGCGCGCTGTTGCGTTCGCTCGCCCCCAGCAGTTTCGAACACGTCGCCGCAGTTGTCGCGCTCTACCGCCCCGGGCCGATGAGCGCGAACATGCACAACGATTACGCCGACTACAAGAACTCGCGCAAAGAGCCGCAGTTCTTCCATCCCGACGCCCGCGACTTGCTGACCGACACGTACGGCCTCATGGTGTACCAGGAGAGCATGATGCGCGTCGCACAGAAGTTCGCCGGCTACTCGCTTGCCGAGGCCGACAACCTGCGCAAAGCCTGCGGCAAGAAGATCCCCGAATTGATGGCCAAAGAGCGCAACCGGTTCGAGTCGGGTTGCGAAGGTGCGGGCTACGGCCTCAACCTCGGACGGCAACTCTTCGACGTCATCGAGAAGTTCGCAGACTACGCATTCAACAAGAGTCACGCCTACGGCTACGGCCTGATCGCCTACCAAACCGCTTTCCTGAAGGCGAACTATCCGGTGCAATACGCGGCGTGTCTGTTGTCCAGCGTCAAGGGGAACTTCGACAAGAGTGCGGTCTACCTCGCCGACGCGCGCAGCAACGGCATTCGCGTGCACACGCCCGACATCAACCTTTCGCGGTCCGACTTCGCGGCTCTGCCCGCCGACGACGACGGCGTGACGCCGCGCGCGGTGACGTTCGGCCTTTCGGCCATCCGCAACGTGGGTGAAGGCCTCGTCGAACAACTCCTCGCCGAGCGCGATGCGAACGGACCGTATTCCTCCTTCCACGACTTCGTCGAGCGCGTGCCAGAACAGGTTTTGAACAAGCGCACGGTCGAATCGCTGATCAAAGCCGGCTGTTTCGATTCTCTCGGCCACTCGCGGCGGGGCTTGTTGATGGTCTTCGAACAGGTCATCGACACCACCGTCGACCGACGTCGCGAACGCGATCGCGGCATCATGAGCCTGTTCGGTGAGGAAATGGGTGGTGATGCAGGCTTCAGCGACCGGATCGAAATCCCCACGCTCGAATTCGTGAAGGCCGATCAGTTGCGCAACGAAAAAGAAATGCTCGGGCTCTACATTTCCGATCATCCGCTGATGGGAGCCGAATACGCGTTGCGGCGACGCACCGACAGCACCATCGCCGACGCGCGCGAGCGCGACGACGGGGCCTTTCTGATGTTGGGTGGAGTGATCACGAACTTCGCCCGCAAGTACACCAAGCGTGGCGACCAGATGGCCGTGTTCGTGCTCGAAGACCTGGAATCCAGTATCGAGGTCACCGTGTTTCCGAAGACACTCACCGAATACGGCCACATCCTCGCCGACGACGTGATCGTCGCGGTTCGCGGCCGCGTAGACCGACGCGACGAAACGCGCGTCGGGTTCATGGCCCAAAAACTCGAGGTCATCGAGAACCTCACCATGACGGGCCCACGCACGGTGCGGATGAAGCTTTCGGCATCGGCCGTCGATGAAGACACGATCGACCGGCTGAAGGCGATCCTCACCGAATTCCCGGGCGACGCGCCCGTGATCCTCGACATGGGTCCGGGCAAGGTTCTTCAGTTGGCCGACGCCTTCAGTGTCAACATCGACAAGGCCATCGGCGACCTGCGGGTGGCCTTCGGCGACGCCGTCATCGTGGGCTAGGACCCGACCCGGATGGGTCGGGTAGGGGGTCGGGCTTTTCGCTGGCAGAATATGGAGCCATGGCACTAGAGGTCGAGACCCGCGACTCGTCAGCGCTCACCGACGCCGACCTCGACGAGATGGCGTCGATGGGCGGCAACTTCGACATCGGCTTGTTGTCGAAGGCGAAAGAAGACTGGGTTCTCAACACCACGGCCCGGGTCGACGGCAAGCTCCAGGGATTCAGTTTCTCGACTCTCGAGCGCATCGGCGGAACGCCCTGTGTTCTGCTCGGCCTCATGAGCGTGAAGCGCACCACCAAGCGCGACACCGTGCTGAAAGGTCTCATGACCGAGGCCTACCACCGGGCTCTCATGGCGTTTCCCGACGAGGACGTTGTTGTCGGTTCGCGTTTCACCTCCGCCGATGGCCTCGAGGCCTTCAAGTCGCTGACCGAGATGATTCCCCGCCCGGGTCACCGCGCCGTCGGCGAAGAGCGCGCCTGGGGCCGCCGCCTGGCGAAGCGCTTCGGTGTCGATGCCAACTACGACGAGCAGTCGTTCATCGTGAAGGCTGCCGGCCAGTCGGGGTTCCTCGACCACGAGTCATCCAAACCCGACAAGACGAACGCCGCCATCGCGGAGATGTTTGCCAAGGTGCCCGCCAACAAGGGCGGCGTCCTCATCGTCCACGGTTGGACGATGACCGAGAGCCTCGCCAAGCTCGGCAAGCGCGCCTGACGCGCACACCCCACGGCATGGAACTGCGCCGCGCCATCGAGTCGCGGCGCATGACACGCGACTTCGACCCGTCCGAACTCGACGTCGACGTTCTCGTCGACCTCGTCGACCTCGCCTCGCGCGCTCCGAGTGCCGGCAAGACACAGGGTTGGTCGCTGCTCGTGTTGCGCGGCAGTGCGCGAGACGAGTTCTGGAACATGTCGCTGCCCGTCGACAAGCGTGCGGGCTTTGCCTGGCCCGGCTTGTTGCGGGCGCCCGTCGTTGCGTTGTCGTTCGCCGATCCCGATGCGTATGTGGCCCGCTACTCAGAACCCGACAAGGCGCACACGGGTCTCGGTGGTGGCGTCGACAAGTGGGGGGCGCCGTACTGGACGATCGATGCGTCGATGGCGACGATGACTTTTCTGCTCGCGGCGCACGATGCCGGACTCGGAGCACTCTTCTTCGCCGTGTTCAACCGCGAAGAAGAGATTCGCGCACATTTCGGCGTTCCGAAAGCACTGCAGCTGCTCGGCGCCATCGCGGTGGGGTACCCGGCGGCGACCGCTTCCGGTTCGCGCCGCGGTGCGAGCGCCCCACGACCCCGACGTAGCCCCACGGAAATCATCCACGTCGACCGTTGGTGAGGCGTCGACGCTGTCGCGTGGTCAGCCGACGGCGTCGAGTTGCGCGGCGAGCATGGCCGCGTCACCGGCCGGCGTCATGCAGACCTGTCCGCGACAAAGGTAGGCATTGCCACTCGTCCTGCCCTCCCACAGCGCCGATGCGTCTCCCTCGCCCCATGCCACCACGAGATTCGGTCTCCACGTTCCGTGCACCACTGTCGCAAAGTCTCCGAGCGGTCCCGGTACGACGAGTTCACTCGTGCCCGCGAGCCTCGTGTGCAACGCCGCGAGTGCATTGCCCGCAGCGCTCGGCGCTCGGCGCATGACGGGGTCGAGCAACTGCAGGAGGCGATCGGCGTGGTTGGCGAACCGTGCCTCGCCCGTCAAACCGGCGAGACGCAACAGGGCCACCGTCGCGAGGGAATTGGCCGAAGGTGTTGCATTGTCCAGGAGATCCTTTTGTCTCACCACGAGACGTTCTGCGTCGTTCGCCGTCGTGAAGAGACCTCCGAGTTCGGGGTCCCAATGGTTGTCGAGCAGTTGATCCGCGGTTTCGACGGCCAACCGCGTCCAGCGGCCCTGGCCCGATGCCTCACCGAGCCGGGTGAAAGCATCGATGAGTGCTGCAAGATCGGCGGCGAGTGCCGCGTGTCGAGCGCGCGGCACCCCATCCTCGTGCCAACTGCGGTGCCAACGTCCATCGGGCCTGCGCAGTTCGCGCACGAGGAACTCGCCGTTGCGGACGGCCGCGGCAAGCCATTGGTCGTTGTCGAACAGCAGGGCCGCCTCGGCCAGTGCCGACAACATGAGACCGTTCCACTCGGTGAGGACCTTGTTGTCGAGCAACGGTCGAGGTCGCGACTTGCGGGCTTCGAACAGTGCGCGCATCGAGGACTCGAGTTCGGCGGGTGGAACGTAGTCGTGTCGCGCAAAGTGTCGGGTGAAGATGTTGCGACCCTCGAAGTTTCCGCTCTCGGTGACACCAAACCACTGGGTGATGAGGTCGGCTTCGTGCGACGGCAGGATCGACCTGATCTCTCGGGGTGTCCACGTGTAGAACCAGCCCTCGTGATGATGGCCTTCGAGGTCGGCCGAATCCGCGTCCTCGGCCGAGTAGAAACCGCCGTCGGGGTGCGTGAGATCTCTGAGGACGTAGTCGATCGTGGAACGCACGACACGTTCGAACCGCGGTTCGCCGGTCGACAGTGCCGCGTGCGAATACACCCGCACGAGCAACGCCTGGTCATAGAGCATCTTCTCGAAGTGGGGGACGAGCCACTGCCGATCGACCGAGTACCGCGCGAAGCCACCGCCGAGGTGGTCGTACATTCCCCCCGCAGCCATCGCGTCGAGGGTGTCGACCGCGATGTCGCGCGCCGACGTGTTGCCGCTGACCGCCCAACTACGCAGGAGCAAGTCGACGTTCATCGTCGACGGAAATTTTGGTGCGGCGCCGAAACCGCCCCATTCGCGGTCGAAGTTCGCTGCGAGGCCGCTGATCGCGTGATCGAGCAGGTCGGCCCCCGGCACCGTTGCTGCAGGCGCGCTGATCTCACTGCGGGACAGGGCGTCCATCAACGCATTCACGTTCGTGTCGACATCGTCGCGGCGGTTTTCCCACACGTCGGTGATGGCCGCCATCAATTGCATGAACGACGGCTTCGGAAAGTATGTGCCTCCGTAGAACGGCTTTCCATCGGGAGTCATGAAGACCGTCATCGGCCAGCCTCCGCGGCCGGTCAACGCCTGGACCGCCTCCATGTACACCGCGTCGACGTCGGGACGCTCCTCGCGGTCAACCTTCACGTTGACGAAACGGCGATTCATCTCCTCTGCAACACCGAGATCCTCGAAACACTCGTGGGCCATGACGTGGCACCAGTGGCAGGCCGAGTAGCCGACGGACAACAAGATGGGCACTCCGCGGTCGTGGGCTGCGGCGAAGGCCTCGTCGCCCCACGCATACCAGTCGACCGGGTTGTCGCGGTGTTGGCGCAGGTAAGGCGAGACTTCGTTCGCGAGGCGATTCATCGTGGTCCCGTACCCCTGCTGTCAGGCGCCGGTTGCGTGGTAGCCACCGTCGACGTGGATCATCTCGCCCGTGGTCGACGGGAAGAAGTCGGACATCAAGGCAACGCAGGTCTTTGCCACTGCACTGCCGTCGTTGACGTCCCATCCGAGCGGCGAACGCGCATCCCAGACGTCTTCGAACTTGGCGAACCCGGGTATCGACTTCGCGGCCATCGTCCGAATCGGGCCTGCAGCGACGAGGTTGCAGCGGATGCCCTTCGGGCCGAGTTCACGGGCGAGGTAGCGGTTGGTCGACTCGAACGCCGACTTCGCCACGCCCATCCAGTTGTACGCCGGCCATGCAACCGTGTTGTCGAAGTCGAGACCGACGATCGTGCCGCCATTCGGCATCAACGGCACGAACGCGTCGGCAAGCGTCTTCAACGAGTAGGCGGAAACGTGGAGAGCAACCGAGACGTCTTCCCATGTGGCTGCCATGAAGTCGTCGCC
>DAINNS010000027.1:0-11096 GCA_036735765.1 Ilumatobacteraceae bacterium
GCTTGGTCATCGAATAGGGACCGAACGCCGGGCCCGCCATCACGCCGGCGATGGATGAGACGATGATGATGCGTCCCGAACCCTTGGCGACCATCTTCGGCAGTGCGGCCTGCGTGACGGCCACCGTGCCAAAAACGTTCACTTCGAAGACACGGCGCAGGCGCGCCATGGGTACGTCGGACATGGGGCCGGTTTCACCGGCACCCGCGTTGTTGATGAGAACGTCGATGTCCCAGTTGCGAACCTTGTCCATGTCGGCCGGGTTCGTGATGTCGACCTTTTCGACGCAGATGTTCGATGCTTCCGCGCGCAGCGCCTCGGCCTGGGCTTCGGTTTCGGTCGTGGCGATGACGTCGTGGCCGCGTGCGGCAAGCGCGAGGGCCGCCCCTTTGCCGAATCCGGATCCTGCTCCGGTGATCATGACTTTCTTGCCCATGGTGTGCCTTTCGTTGTGTGTTGCTCTCTAAGAATTGCCGATGATGACGTGAACTTCGCCCAAGAAGACCGGACTCGCGTCGATGTCGAGGAAGTTCTTCTCGTCCTCGTGGAATGCCTGGCGAAGCGCCGCGACTTCGTGGGCTGATGCCGTAGGTGCATCGCGGTAAATCTCGCTGACGCCGTCGAATGGGGGTGGGGCATTGCGCTCGCGGGCGAGTGGGTTGTCGTCGGCGCCGTCGGGCGTGTGGTTCTGCACGTAGTGGCGAAACCCGAAAACTTCGGGGTGGCGCATGGCCCAGGGTCCGTGGAGCTCGCGCCAGTGGTGGCGGAACTGTTCGCGGGTGATGTTCGGGTTGCGGCGAAGGGTTGCGGTCATGCGCAGGCCGTTCTTCGGGCCCTCGAGGCGCAGATCTTCGTCGGCGATCCAGATCGGGGATGCCGAGTGGTCGATGAAGTTGCGCTCGTCTTCGAGAAGGGCGCGCGACGACGCTGCGACGGCCTCGGGGTCGGTGGACCGCTTGGTCGCGTCGACCCAGAGTTCCGCCACGCCGTCGAAGCAGGGGACCGAGGTGGGGCGCATTTCGCTTCTGGTGTGAACCTGCTGGTAGCCGACGATGCCGAGGGTGGCGGCATGTGAAGCGACGAGCGGCGCATGGGTGCCGAGCCAGTACGACTGGAACTCGTCACGTGAAAGGTGGGCGAGTCGCCGCAGGGGGAAGATGATCCGCTTGCCCATTCCTTCTTTCTAGTCGCCCATCGTCGTCGGTCTGTGCCAGCATGCCGCATGCCCACGAATCGCAAAGTCGTCCTGAAGTCGCATCCCAAGGGTCCCGTCAGCCGTTCCAACTTCGACATGGTTTCGGAGGAGACGGCGGCGCTCGGCGCGGGGCAGGTGTGCGTGAAGGTCGGGCATTTGTCGATCGATGCGTTCATTCGCACGACGCTCGACGGCGGCGGGTTCCACCAGTCGGCAAAGCTCGGCGGTGTGGTCCCTGCACTCGGTGTCGGCACCGTGGTCGAGAGCACCGATGGATCCCTAGCCATTGGCGACATTGTGACGGGGCCGCTGTGTTCACAGGAGTACGCGGTCTTGCCGGCGGCCATGTGCGCGAAGGTCGACACGGCTCTTGCTGCGCCCACGGCGTTCCTCGGCGCCCTCAGCATCGCCACGGGTCTCACGTCGTACGTGGGGATGAAATACGTGGCGCGGATCACGGGTGGCGAGACGGTTGTGGTGTCCGGTGCCGCGGGTGCCGTTGGGTCGCTGGCCGGGCAGGTGGCGCGCCTGCTGGGTGCCGGACGCGTCATCGGTATCGCCGGTGGTGCGGCGAAGTGTGCGTTCCTCGTCGACGAACTGGGTTTCGATGCCGCGGTCGACTACAAGGCGGGCGACGTATCGGCGCAACTGGCTGCGATCGCGCCGCACGGAGTCGACGTTTTCTACGACAACGTGGGCGGTGACGTGCTCGATGCGGTCCTGATGAACCTTGCCGTCGAGGCCCGTGTGGTTCTGTGCGGTGCGGTGTCGCAGTACGAGAACATGGCCGACGTGCGGGGTCCGAAGAACTATCTGAAGATCGCCGAGCGAGATGCGAGCCTGCTCGGCTTCACGATTTTCCACTATCCCGACAAGCACGCCGAGGCCACGACGGCGATGGCCGAGTGGTTGTCGTCGGGCAAGTTGGTCGTGCGCGAGCACGTGGAACAGGGTCTCGAGAATTTCCCTGCGGCAGTGCGCGCGTTGTTGGACGGCGGCAACACGGGGAAGTTCCTCCTCAGGGTGTCCTGACGTTTCGCTAGTCTGCGCCCATGGGGGCATTGGCCAATGAGATCGACCCGCGCGAATTCGATTCGCCGGGATACCAAAAGGATCCGTTTCCGCTGTACAAGCGCTTGCGGGATCACCATCCACTGTTTCGCGACCGGTTCCACAATCGTTGGCTGATCAGTCGATACGACGACGTCAATGCGGCATTCCAAGACAACGACAGCTTCGACCGCGCCATGTACAAGGTCGACGGACCGTATGTCTTCGGTTCATCCCATGTGTTCGGGCCGAACATCCTGGAATACGGCAACAGCGACCGTCACCGGTGGTTGCGCAACATCATCGCGGGTCAGTTCGTCGGCCAGGGCCTGGTGTCGTTCATTCCCTTCATCGAGAAGATCGCGGGCGAACTGCTCGAGGACTGCCTGGGCGACGGCGAGGTGGAACTGGTCAGCCGGTTCTCGAACCAATTCCCGATCAGGGTGATTTCGAACATCCTGGGCCTGCCCCGTGCCGACGAGGAGCGTTTCGTGGGCTGGTACCAAGCGTTGATTGCCGGGCTCGGCTTCGGTGGAGAGCACTTGGCGCGTGGCATCGCGGCGCGCAACGAGATGTGGAAGTACCTCGAGCCGATCGTCGAGGAAAGGTTGAAGAATCCGGGCGACGACCTGCTGTCGAAGATCGCCGTGGCTGAACTCGATGGCAAGCGCATGTCGATGGACGAGGTGAAAGGTTTCATCGCGTTGTTGTTGGCCGCCGGTGGCGACACGACGGACAAGGCGATTGCGAACATGTGGTACCACATGCTCTACACGCGTCCCGATCAGTTCGAGGACGTGAAGAAGGACCCGACGCTGTGGGAGAACGTGTTCGCCGAGATGATGCGCTACGACGCCGTGGTGCACGTGCAGTCGCGTTACACCACGCGTGAAGTCGAAATGCATGGTCGAGTGATTCCCGAGCGGTCGCTCGTCATCTTGCTGTTGGGCTCGGGGAATCGCGACGAGCGCGTGTTCGCGAATCCCGACACGTTCGACATCCACCGGACCGACATGCACATGGGGCGCGAGAACCGGTCGGCCCGCTACAAGGACAAGTTGCCCGGGCACCTCGGCTTCGGCGTGGGTCAGCATTTCTGTATGGGCTACGCGATGGCGCGGCAAGAGGCTGTGATCGCTTGCACGCGGATGATGGAGGTGATGAAGAACCCTCGGCCGAAGTTCGCCGACCACGAGGGCATCTCGTCGCCGAACATCGACAGCGGTGGGTTTCGATCGCCGCAGGAACTGTGGATCGAGTTCGACAGGTGATGCGATGAAGGTGACGATCGACCTCGACAAGTGCATCATGGCGGGTGAGTGCGTCTACAACCACCCGTGGCTCTTCGAGTTCAGCGATGACAACCAGCCGACCGTGAAGGTGGCCGTGTTGACCACCGACCAGGAGAAGTTGGGGGCCCGTCAGGCCCGCGAGGTGTGCCCCAGCGGCGCGATCCAACTCGCAGAGGACTGAAGCGCACCACGTACGATCGTGATGGGTCGCGTCATCGCGGCACATGAGGGGGGATCATGGGGCAGTTGGACGGCAAGGTCGCCATCGTCACCGGTGCCGGGCGCGGCATCGGCAAGGCCACGGCGAAGGTGTACGCGCGCGAGGGTGCCAAGGTCGTGTTGGCCAGTCGCACACAGGCCAACATCGACAAGGTCGTCGAGGAGATCAAGGCCGAGGGAAACGTGGCGCTGGGCGTGGCGACTGACGTCGGCAAGAAGGCCGACATCTTCGCGATGGTTGCGAAGGCCGTCGAGGCATTCGGGCCGGTCGACATCCTCGTGAACAACGCCCAGGGTTTCGGCACCGAGAAGAACCCTCGCGCGTCGACGATTCCGACACCCCTCGAAGACACCGACGACGAGGAATGGGACTACACGTTCCGCACGGGGGCATCCGCAACTCTGTGGGGCATGCAGGCGGTGTTCCCCTACATGAAGGAACGCGGTGGCCGCATCATCAACTTCTCCTCGGGATCGGGCCTCGAAGGCTTCCCGGGGAACACCTGCTACAACGCCACCAAAGAGGCGATACGGGCGCTCACCCGTACGGCGGCACGGGAGTGGGGCAAGTACGGCATTTCGGTCAACACGGTCAACCCGTCGCTGAAGACCGACGCATGGGACAACTGGATGGCGAACAACACCGAGTTCGTCGAGGGCCTGAAGGAGAAGATGCCCCTCGGGTTCCTGGGTGACGCCGAAGAGCACGGCGGACCGTGGATGGTGTGGCTCGCCAGCACCGGCGGTGACTACATCACGGGTATGACGTTCTTCCTCAACGGTGGCCGCTACATGAACTGAACCGTCTCAGACGAGACCGTTCAGGTGTGATGTCAGGGTCATCACGAAGCCGTCACCGGGAGGTTGCATCCGGCCGGCGACGTTGTCGGCTTCGTACTCGTCGCGGACCCGCATGAGGTGAACGTTGCGCCACGAGCGACCGTCACCGACGATGGTTCCTTCAACGTCGAAGGTCGCGCCGGGAAAGGCACCCTCTGAGACGACCATCACGATGTGGTCGAGGCTGAGCCCCCCGGTTGGACGGGGGGTCGTATTGAGGTCGCGGTTACGTGGTGTGCAGCAGGGAAGGATCGTGCGCAGCATGCCGGCGTTCTTGTGGACGTGCTTTTCGCCGAAGTCCTTGCGGGTCTGCATTTCGATGAAGGCGCGACGCGTGGGGTAGCGCACGATCGCAATGCGATCCCAGTCGGCACCGAGAACCGTCGTCCGTACGTCCGCAGCAAGCATGATGTCGGCGCCGATCTTGTTGAGAATCGACGAAGGGTTGTATTTGTCGTCGGCCTCGCGACCGGAGATCGTCTCAGCGCCGGCTGCGCCGTCGTACCGGGCCACCTCGTGGTACTTCATGAGGTTCACCATGAAAATGGGGCCATCCTCGTCGGGGGGTCGAGTGGCGAGGTGGAGTCCGTAGGCCTTGTCGACGCGACCGTATTCGTGCGTGAGTTTCTGGTTGTCCCCCGACATGGGGACAACCGTAGTCCTCAGGAGCCGTGACCGATCGGGATGCGTTCTTGTTTCGCCTTGCTGGCGATCATCGGAATGCGCACCTCGAGGATGCCGTCCTTGTAGTTGGCCTTGATGTCCTGCTCTGCCGTGCCGGCGGGAAGGGTGACGGTTCGGACGAACGAGCCGTACTGAAACTCGCTGCGGTAGTGGTGTCGGGTTTCGGTTGTCTCGGCCTTGTGGCGTTGTACGGAGATGCGCAGGGTCGAATCGGTTTTGGTGACCTCGATGTCCTTGTCGGGGTCGGCGCCGGGCACCTCGGCGCGCACCACCATCTGGTCACCCTCCTGGAACTCCTCGACGCGAATCGTGGGTTCGGACATGAGGTCGAGCCAGCCGCGGTCGAAGTCGAAGAACGGTCGGTCGGGAAGAAGAGAGGGCCAAGTGAAGTCATTGCTCATGCGTCGCAGAAGTGACATGACGATCCTTTCGTTGGTGGAGCTTGGGTGTCGGCGAAGGTAACGACCCAAGGTTCCCGAACGTTGCGAGAATCAACTCGGGATGACCGTTGTCGGGGTCTAACGTGAGAATCGTCATGTCACGCAAGCCCACCGAGAAAGGCCACGTACTCGCCGCCCGCAACGCGCGTGTTCTTTACGTGCCGTCGACGAAGGTCGCATCCAGCACGATGCGCCTGTTGTTGGCAGAGGCGAACGGTACGTACAGGCCCGATTTGATTCCGCACCTCGATGGTCCGACGATCTCCGTCGAGCAAAGCGTGCACAACAGGGCGATCAACGGTCTCGTTCACATGGAGTTGTTGTCCGCGTCCGAACAAGCCGAGATGAAGACATCGGAGGCTTGGTGGCGCGTTGCGGCCGTGCGTAACCCATATGCACGGTTGTATTCCGCGTGGGAAAACCGCATTCTCTTTCGGGCGCCGAGCCAGGTGCTGCCCGAGGCATGGGAAGCATGTGCAGACGTGATGAACGGCGACCGTATCGACCTCGGCGAGACCTTCCGAACTTTCGTCCGGGTGCTTGCCGAGCGTCCCGAGGTGTTCGGCCGAGATTCGCATTTCAAATCTCAGGCGATGCATTTCGACCTCACGCCGCTCGACCTCACCCATGTTGTGCGGCTCGACAGAGAGGGTGAGCTCGAGCGTTTCGCGGTCGACCTCGGGCACCGTGTCGGAAAGTCGCTCAGCCCGAAGCGGTTGAACGAAGGGCTCGGACTGAAGTATCACGATGTGACTGACGCGGCGACGGCCACCATGATTCGCGAGATCTTTGCCGACGACTTTGCGCGGTTCGATTTCGTGGAAGAGTCATTTCCCACGTCGATAGCGGCGTGCGTTGCAACACAACGTGAAACGCAGGCAATCAAATACGCGCGATCACTGACGGTCCGTCTCGAACAACTTTCGCGTTTGGCGCGCTATCGCACGACGAGCCGTCACGTGGCGGCACAGGCGCTGCGCAATCTGGGTCTGCGCCGCTGATCACCTGACTCACTCATGTCGTCGGCGGTGCAACGGTGGTCGTTGTTGTCGATGTGGTGGTTGGCGCAACGGTGGTCGTCGTCGTTGAAGTCGTCGTGGTTGTCGTCGTCGATGTGGTGGTTGGTGCAACGGTGGTCGTCGTCGTTGTCGTTGTTGTCGTTGTTGTGGGCGGCGGGCGGAAGAACGGCCCACCCCAACCCCACCTGATGTCGACGGGTGCACCGAGGGGAGTGCCGCGAACGTCGTCGAGAGCATCGAGGGCGGTGCGCAATTGCTGCCAGCCGTCCCATGCCGAGATGCCGGTGGTCGGACAGCCACCCTTCACCTGCGCGCAGGCAGCGGTTTGAACCGACATGCCAGCGAACCTCACCGTGGTTCCGAGCGTCCTTGCGCGCGACGCGATGCGAGCCCATTGCCGGGCCTGTGAGCCGGTCTTCGTGTGGATCTGTGGAACGACCACCAGGTTTGGTCCGGCCTGAGCGGAGACCCAGATCACGTCGTCGATGGTCCAGTTGTTACCGCAGACGATCTTGTTGGCCGTTGTTGGGCAACCGTCTGCAGAGCCGAAGTTCCAGAGTCGGATCGCACTGTTGGTGCGCACGAAGCCGTCGACCCACGCGCGTGCCTGGCCGGCCGGCCCCCAGCCCGGTTCGAGGTCGTTCGCCCCCGAGACGGTGATTCGCGGATCAGCAACCGCGCGCACCGCGGCGAGCATCTCGGCCCAACGCTTCCCGCCTGTGAAACCGTTGTACAGGGTGAGCCCACCGGAGTTGCTGGTTCCGAGGGCGAGCTCCCAGGGCCCTCGCGCACAACGCGCCAGGCCCCCGGCCCACGCACGCGCCACCTGCGCGATGTCGTCGTACGACAAGGCCAGGCCGAAGCCTGTCGTTCCACCCTCGATCTGGCGGCCGAAGGAGAGGATCACGACACCTTGGGTGACCTTGGTTGCCTGCTCGCAGGCGACCTTCTCCGCTGCGGGCAGGGTGTTGTCAAGTGGAAAGACGTCCTTGCCTCGGACATAGCTGCCGATCGGAACGACCCAACGATCTGACGTCTTGTCGGGAACCTCACCGGGGTACCACACGGCCGGATCTGTCGATGGTGTCGGGCCCGAAGACGTTGGTTGCGCTGCTTCTGTCATCGGTGAAACGATGCGCAACGTGCGGAAGCGCACGAAGTTGCGCGTGCGACCGAGTCGGATGGTGATTCTTACCGAACACCTTCCGCTGGACGAGGCGACGACATTCGTCCCGACACGCGTGCACCTGCCGCGCACCAGCCATGAGCGCTGCCCGGCGACATTGGTCGACACGAGCGAATCGAGCGAAGTCGACGAACCCGCGGGGAGGGTCGCAGTCGTCCAGGTGAGTCGAAGAGAGGGTGCTGCCGACACTTGATGGGTTTGGGGAAGTATCGAAGCGCAGAGCACCACCAGCACACACGTCGCAAAGCGTCGACGATCGGCGAGGCGACGAACGCTGCTGCAACGACGGACGGTCGGAATGACATCCATACGCATTCCACAGGCTACCCATCCAAAACGTCGAGTCGATTCGTATGTTGCACTGATGCACAACCATTTGTCAGATGCAAATGCGGAAACGCAATCGGTGCATGGCATCGTCGTCATAGGAGTGACGCGTGATCATGCGGAGGTGTGGTCACTCGAGGAGCGCCAACGTTCGCCCCTCGCCGTGTTGGTGCGACACGATGAGCACGGCGAGCATCGGCATGTTCGAACGGGTCAATTCGCGCACGGCCACGCATCGGAAGAGGGTTTCGGCGGGTTCTACGGAGACATTGCGGCCGTGATCGAGAGCGCGAGCGAAATCATGATTGCGGGGCACGGGACGGGACGTGCGAACGCGATGGAGTCGTTCGCGGAATTTCTCAAGGAACGGCGACCGGACATCTACGCGAAGGTCAGCGAATTGCGGTACGTCGACCTACCGCACAAGACGGGACGAGAACTGGCAGCACTTGCCCGCGGCTGGAAGAAGCAGCAGCAGGTCGTTGGCCGTGGATCCGGGGGTGTTCACGAGGAATAACGGGGTGCGCGCTTTTCGGCGCGCGCACGAAGGGTCTCCTGCGCGTCGTCGGAGAACGTCGCCATGATCTGCTGGCGGTTCTCCATGTCGATGGCGGCTTGCAGGCCCGGAATCTCTAGCGCGCTCCACATGCCTTCTTTCGTAAGAGCGACACCGATGGGGCTGTTCAACATGATCTCGGCCGCTTTTTCGTAGGCGCGGTCGAGCAGCGCTTCGTCGGGAACGCGTTCGATGACGAGACCGATGCGTTCGGCCTCGGCGGCGTCGAAAATGCGACCGGTGAGCATCAGT
Source organism: Ilumatobacteraceae bacterium (assembly GCA_036735765.1). GTDB lineage: Bacteria > Actinomycetota > Acidimicrobiia > Acidimicrobiales > Ilumatobacteraceae > F1-20-MAGs119. The sequence goes on from DAINNS010000027.1 coordinate 9,061, forward strand.
TCTTGTGCTCGCGCGGCGCCGACGAGACGTGGGAGCAACCAACTGGTTCCGATGTCGCATGCCGAGAGGCCGATGCGAATGAAGGCCGCGTTGAACCGCGCCGTGGTTGCCGCGATGCGAATGTCGGAACCGAGGACGAGGGCAAAACCGCCGCCGGCTGCCGGGCCGTTCACCGCCGCGATGATGGGCTGTGGGATCGATCGCATGTGAGGGATGAGAGACGCGATGTGCTTCTGCGTCGCGAACGAGGCTTCGACCTTGCCGGGTTGTCTGCGACCGGGTGCGGTTCCGTAGCCGCCGAGGTCGAGGCCCGCGCAGAACCCTCGACCGGCACCGGTGAGCACGACCACGCGCACCGACTCATCGTCGGCGATCGTGTCGAGGGTGTCGTGCAACGACTCGACGAGTTCACTCGTCATGGCATTCAGCTTGTCGGGCCTGTTCAGGGTGACGAGGGCGATTCCCGGGGACGGTGTGGACAATTCGACGACGGCCATGGTGCCATCTTGTCACGGTGTCATCTCGTCACGGCGTCGTCGTGCCTGGTCGAACGAATCGGAATGTGAGATTGATACGTGGCGCTTTGCTTGATTTGGTGCGCGCTATGCGGTGTTTCCAATGCGTCTGGGTTTCACCGCTCATGACCAGCAACGAGCCGTGGGGGAGAAGCACGCTCGCGGTTTCTCCCGAGACTCTGTGCCGGAAGTCGAAACGTCGTTCGTTGCCGAACGACAGAGACGCGATGATGGGAGTGGGCCCGAGTTCGGGTTCGTCGTCGGAGTGCCAGCCCATCGAGTCGTCGCCCGACCGGTAGAGGTTGGCGAGGACGGAATTGAACCTGACACCGGGAAAAAGTGCGTCGAGGCGCGATTCGCAGAGTCGGCGCAGGGCATCGAGGGTCGGTGTCCATGGTGTGGGCGTGCGTGCCACCCCTGAATACGTGTAGGAGACTCCTTCGTCGCCGATCCAGGCCGACAGGCGGGGCTCGGTCATCTTCTTTCCGAACAAGACGAGGTCGTGCGACTGCCACGGAATTTCGTCGAGCAGCAGGCGAAACATCTCATCGGCCTCGTCTGCGGGGATGCAACGACCGAGCAACCTGGCCGAGCCGTCATGCGGCAGTACCTCGAGCCATTTGTGGCCGTCGGAGTCGTCGAGGTGAAGCCGCATCTACCCCGCGAGAATAGGATCACTCTGAGGGGGTTCACGTGTCCCAGGTCGATTACAACCCGTTTTCAGGTCCCGACTTCGAGGACCCGGCCGCGGCGCACAAGCGCCTGCGTGAAGCGTGTCCCGTTCACCGATTCACGGGGGGCGGTTTCCAATTCGTCAGTCTGACCCGCCACGAAGACGTTCTCGGCGCCCTGAAGAACATCGAGGTCTTCTCGTCCCTCTGGGGCCAAGGTCCTCACCGCAAGTCCGCCATCGCTTTGTTCAACGACCCACCCGAGCACACACGCTTTCGTCGACTCATCAACACGTCATTCACGCCTCGGGCCGCGATGGCGCTCGAGCCAATGATCACGACTCTCGTCGACGAGTTGGTCTCGGACATGCTTGCGGAGCCGTCGCGGAGTGGTGACCTCCACGATGCGCTTGCAATGCCGTTGCCGGTGATCGTGATCGCGCGAATGCTCGGGGTGCCCGAGGAAATGCGGGACACCTTCAAGGAATGGAGCGACTCGCAACTACAGGGGATGAACGGCACCGATCCGGCGCGCGAGGAGAGGGCACGAAAGGCCCTTGCGGCCTACATGCTGGCCGAAGCTGAAAAGCGTCGAACCATCGCCCGCGACGGCGGAGAAATGCCGGCCGACATCATTTCCGACATCGTCGCGGCATCCCTCGACGATGAACGACCCATCACCGACGCCGAGATGCTGTCGTTGTTGACCCAGATCCTGGTCGGTGGCAACGAGACCACTACCTCGTTGATCACCAACATGATGTGGCGAATTCTCGCTGACAGAACGTTGTGGGAGCAGATCGTCGCCGACCCCACCCTCGTCGATGTCGCCGTCGAGGAGAGCCTTCGT
>DAINNS010000028.1:0-11079 GCA_036735765.1 Ilumatobacteraceae bacterium
GTAGTCGCTGGTGTGTTCACCGAGACGCGGAACGGGTCCGGGTCGAAGCGTGTAGCCGTCGAAGTCGACGGGGTTGTTCACCGCTTCGTACGGGGCCTCTCCGTCGCGCGGTGACATCGGCACGAACGCGCCGGCCGCACGGGCCTGTGGATCGGCGATCACCTCGGGGATCGAGTTGAGAGGCGCCCACCACACGTCGTGGGCGTCGAAGCGTTCGGCCCATTCGCTCATCGGGCGTTCGGCGAAGAGTTCGTCGAGCGTGGCAATGAGTTCGGTGTTGTTGGCGAGTCGCAATTTCGCCGTGGCGAAGTGTTCGACCCGGAGGCGCTCGGAGTCGACGGCCTGAACGAGCGCCGGCCAGTGGCGGTCGCCCTCGAGTGCGAGCATCCAGAACGCCCGTCCGTCGCCCGCGAAGTAGTTGAGCATCAGGGGCGCACGGCCGTTCTCGCGGGGCCGCGTGCTTTCACGCTTGCCGAAGCGCAACTGGATACCGATGTCCCAACCGATGTTGTACATGCCGTTGCGCAAGAGACTCGTCGACACCAGCCTGCCCTTGCCGGTTCGCTGCGCATCGAAGAGCGCAGCGGCGACACCCGCAACGAGCGACATGCCGGTGATGTGGTCACCCTGGCCGCTGCGGTTGCCCGGCGGGTTTGCCCCGGGCGGCACCAATGTGTGGGCAAGACCTGATCGCGCCCAGTATCCCCCGATGTCGTAACCCGGACGGTGCGCATCGGGCCCTTCGAGCCCATAACCGGTGATGATGCCGTACACCAGTCGCGGGTTGGTCGCGCGCACCGTTGTCGGGTCGAGACCGAGACGTGCGAGTGCCGCGAGTCGCACGTTCGTGACGAACGCATCGGCGGTCGCGAGCAGTTCAGCCATCTTCGCCCGGCCTTCTTCCGTCTGCAGGTCGATGACGACCGACTTCTTTCCACGGTTGTCGATCTCGAATGGCGGCACCGCTGCTTGGTCACTTTGTCCGAGTGCGCCGAAGATGTTGCGCTGTGGGTCGCCGGTTGGTGGCTCGACCTTGATGACCTCGGCGCCCCAGTCGGCGAGAACTCCGGCGCACGCCGGCCCCGCAACCCACACTCCCAACTCGACAACGCGCACACCCTCCAGCGGTCCCCCCTGCGTCATGATCGGCTCAGCTCTCGAGAATCGTGACGGTGCCGAGATCGCCGTTCACTTCGATGGTTGCGCCGTCCGGAATGCGGCGGGTCGCATTCACGACCGACACCACGCACGGGATTCCCAGCTCGCGACTGACGATGATGGAGTGACTGTTCAACGCACCGACGTCGACGACGACGCCCCCGGCCGGAATGAAAAGTGGTGTCCACGAGGGATCGGTGTTCGGCGCAATCAGGATGTCGCCCTCTTCCAACGCGGATGGATCGGCCGGATCGAGGATCACGCGCGCGCGACCACGCGCGATTCCCGAACAACCCGCGTTGCCCTGCAAGACGTCGCCCGTCTTCACGCGCTCGACCTTCACCTCGGCACGCTTGGGCAGATCCTCGATCTCCGGCACGCGCTTGTCGCCTTCGACGAAGTACGGCGTTTCGAGTTCCCACAACGACCGCCACTGCTTTTCGCGTTCGGCAAGCTTCGCGGTGAACGACTTCGGGTCGGCGACGAACGCATCGAGTTCTTCGTTCAGAAGCATGAACACCTGTTTCTCGTGCGCAATCGCTCCTGTTGCCGCGTGACGACGTCCAAGTTCGCGCATCGCGACGCGCGCCTCGTTCATCACACGGATGCAGTTCGTCTTGCTGCGTTCGCGCCAAGCGTTGAATCGGCGACCGGAACCCGCAGCGAGGTTGACCATCGTTGTCGCTTCGTCGTTCCCCTTCACCCGTTCGAGCGCCTCGGCGAGCGCGGCGGCCGAGTCGGCAACGGTACGTGCTGCGGCCTTCGCGGGGTCACCGTCGGGGCCCACCTGGCGCATCGCGTCGATGAGTGCCAATGCGAGAGCGGGCTTCGTTTCCCACACGTCGGAATAAAGATCCCATTCGTTCGGTCCGCGCGAGCCGAACTCGTAGAGGAAATCCTCGAAGCCCTGCTGGAACTCGGGCGAATTCTGGGGCAGGCGGGACAGAGCCCACATCGCGTGACTGGGTGCAGCCGAGTCGACGTCGCCCGCGCCTGCGATGATGCGCACCAACAGGTCGGGAACGATTTGTCCGAGCACCGTCGGGCCGGTCGCCGTGTTGGTCGACGTCATGACGTGGTCGTCGAACATGCGACGGTGCACGGGAATGAGCGAACGTGCGTGCTCGACGAGCGCGGCGTCGGTCGCTTCGGCGAGATTGGGTCGCTTCGCGCGGATTTCCTTCGCGACGCGCTTCGACTCTTCGAGCTCGGGATACTCGGAGATCGTCAGAGCCCAGTTGGCACGGTCGGTGAGTTGCTTGGCCACCGTCTCGTTCGGGTCGTCGGGATGCGGCACGTAGGGCGGCGTGTCGGGTCGCGTACCGAAGAACGCGAGGTCGATGGGATCGGCACCGACGCCGGCACGCACGCCGAAGAGACGAACGACGGATGCGTTCACGTAGAAGAAGCCGTTGAAGAACCCGCACACGGGGTTGAAGCCCTCGGCGTGCACCTCGCCCTCGAGAACCGACCCGTTGCGCACGTTGCCATCGCGCCAGCCCTCCATCGTGCCGGGGATGAACGCGAGGCTGGCACCGAGCGGGCTGATCGGGTCGGGCAGCACGTCGCTCGCGTTGGAACGCGTGTAGACGGGAAAGCGCTTGCTGGCGCGCGTGTCGGTGATCCAGTGGGACATCGTCGGCTCCGTGGTTTCTCTCACAGTGGAGGTTGGGGGCTTATTCGCCGAGAACTGTAACCACTCCCGTCGAGCCGTTCACCTCGAGAAGTGCGCCGTCACGGATGCGCCGCGTCGCATCCGGCGCGGAGATGACGCAAGGAATGCCGAGTTCCCGACTGACGATGATCGCGTGACTGAGTGGCGCCCCGACGTCGACCACCCCGCCGGCCGCGGGCACGAAGAGCGGCGTCCACGACGGGTCGGTGATGGGGGCAACCAGAACATCGCCCGGTTCGAGAGCGGCCGGGTCGTTCGAGTCGAGAACAACCCGAGCGCGACCCCTTACGACTCCCGGACAACCGGGCATTCCCTGCAACGCCTCGCCCGCGACCAGCAGGCCCGCCGACGATGACGAACGTGCCTCCCAAGTGTCGGGACTGGCAGGGGTCCCGACGAACACGAATTGTGGGGTCTTGGCCGACAGTTCCTCGTACGTGGCTCGCCGTTCGCGCACCAACGCTCGCCACTTTGCGGAATCGGTGGCCGCGGCACCGATGAGCGCCTCCATTTCCTCGGCCTGCACGAAACCGAAATCTTCGACTTCGTCGAAGAAGCCGCGCTCGACCATGCGTCGACCGAGTTCACGCATCGGCATTCGGCATTCGTGGATGAGTCTGATGTTGTTGGTCTTCGTGCGTTCGCGCGCGGGAATCCAGGCCTGCGATGCTGCGATCGCCACCGACAGTTGCCCGTGCACCGCCGGGTCACCGGCGACGAGAGCCAACAGCTCCTCGGCTGCGGCTGCACGCTCGCGCGCGCGCTCGACACTGTGCGTCGCGGGATCCGCAGACGCTGGTGCCAACCGCATGCGTTCGATCGCCGACAGCGCAAGTTCGGGTCGCGTCTCCCACGTTGGTGACCGCGCCTCCCATTCGTTCGGCCCGCGCGAACCGAAGTTGAGAACGAAGTCATCGAACATCGCGAGGAATTGAGCGTTGCTTGCTTCGTTGCCCGTGCGAAGACGTCCGAGTAGTCCCGAGACTCCGGCGTCGAAGGCGGCAGTCAATGACGATGAATTCGCAACGAGCCGGCCCATCGCCCACAACGCGTGACTGGGCTCTGCAGAGTCGACGTCTCCGAAGCCGGCAATCAGCGGCATGACGAGGTCGGGTCGCCCGACCGCGGTTGCGATGGCCGAGATCATGCCGACGGGCACGGTCGCCATGTAAGTGGTGTAGATGTGCTGCGAGAACAACCACTCGTGCCATGCGATGAGTTCGAGATAGCGCGCCCACAAATCACCGTCGGGCATCTCAGAGAAATCCGGACGTTCGCGACGCAGTGCAATCGTGCGCGCCTTGTGCTCTGACACGTCACTCAGCTGGTCGACCGAAGAGAACGCAAGAATCGCGCCGAACGTTTCACCGATGCGTTGCGTGAGGTCGGGTCGCACGTCGCCCGCGGCTTCGACGTAGGCGGGGATGCCCGGCTGTGCGCCGAAGAACTGCGCATCCATGTCCTGCCATGACAGACCCGGTGCACGCTCGCCGAAGAGCCGGATGAGGGAAGCGTTGAGATAGCAGTAGCCACCCACTACACCGAGCTGGCAGAACTCGTCGACGGGAAACTCGCCGAGTTCGAAAGCCCCCATGCGTTCCCAGGCCGTCCGCCAACCACGTTCTGCACGCCACAGACCCGTACCGCTCGTCAGTGGGGTCACGGGGTCAGGAAACACCTCGCCGACGTTGGCACGGGTGTAGATCGGAAACCGGTCCGACAGATCCGTGTCGGTGACGTAGTAACGCTTTGCACTGCCCATGTCAGCACCCCCAGAGTTGGCAACCTAGTCCGTTTGTCACAGGCGAATTTCCGGGCTCGACGGAGGCAGTGACCCGCACCCGTTGCAGACTGGAGAAATGTCAAAGACTCCCGCCAGCGACACGGCGAGCAACATGGCCGACCTCTCGTGGGGTGCTTTTTCCGAGAGGGGTCCATGGGACCTCGACCGGGAAAAGATCGCATGGTCGGAACACGCCGCGATCCTGCGTCGCGAAGCCCGCAGCGAAGTACCGCGCCTGACGACCCCGGGGCGCATCCCGCCCATCGGTCGTCTGTTGACGGTCGTGTTCGTACTCGGTCGAGCCGTTGCTCCGTGGATGATCCGCAAGAAGTTGCGCCGGTTTGCATCGCCCGAAGAAAGCCGTGCGGTCCTGTCGCTTCGCCTTCGACGCGCAATCGAGATCCTCGGGCCGACCTACATCAAATTGGCACAGATCATCTCGAGCGGCGAGGGGCTGTTCCCCGCGGAACTCGTCAACGAATTCAAACGCTGCCGCGACCAGGTACCGGCCGAGACCTTCGATGTCGTGCAGCGCACGATCGAAACCGACCTCGGTGCCCGCCTGAATGACGTCTTCGTCCACATCGACACCACTCCCCTGGCGGCCGCATCGATCGCACAGGTTCACGCCGCGACACTCGTCTCGGGCGAGCCGGTCGTCGTCAAGGTTCAGCGACCCGAAATCGGCGAGCTCGTGCGTCGCGACCTGCGCGTCATGTCGTGGCTGGCGCCCTTCCTCATCGGTCGCATCCCGATCGCAGCACTGGCGAATCCACCCGCGCTCGTCGAACTCTTCGCCGAGACGATCGTCGAAGAGCTCGACTTCCGCATGGAAGCCTCGAACATGGTCGACGTCGCGGCGATGCTCCACAATCTGGGCCAGTCGCGTTACATCGTGCCGCGCCCGCACCCCAAACTGGTGACGCGTCGCGTGCTCGTGATGGAACGTCTCAACGGGTTCAACTTCGACGACGTCGAGGGCATGAAGGCGGCGGGAATCGACACCGAGGACATCATCCGAACCGGCATGATCGCGTTCATGGAGGGCGCGATGATCGAGGGAATCTTCCACGGTGACCTTCACGGAGGCAATCTCTTCGTGATGACCGACGGTCGGACGGCCCTCCTCGACTTCGGCATCGTCGGTCGTCTCACCGGGCCGCGTCGCATCGCGTTCCTTCGCCTCATGCTGGGTGCAACGACGAACGACGTGAAGGGTCAGGTCGCGGCACTGCGTGACCTCGGCGCGCTACCCGCCGACGTCGACATCGAACAGGTCATCAAGGATTTGCGCCTCGACCAGCCCACGATCGACCCCACGGGCCTGTCGGGCGAGGAACTCGTGAAGGAAGTCCAACGCATCGTCAAGTCCCTCTTGGGCTACGGAGCGAGCATGCCCAAGGAATTGATGCTGTACGTGAAGAACATGGTGTTCCTCGACGGTGCCATCGCCCGCCTCGCACCCGACCTCGACATCCTCGCCGAGGTCGCCAGTATTTCGATGGTGTTCGCGGAACGACACGGCGAGCGCATCGGTCGCGAGCTCGGTTTCAACCCCGACGCCTTCGAGGTGAACCTCGACAGCGTGAAGGCGAGCCTCGGCCTCGAGTCGAACGTCAATCGCCTCACCTACCGCGAACTGCAAGAGCGACGAAATCTCATCAACAAACGGATGCGTGACCACATCCGCGCTTGATGCGCGATTTCTAGATGACGACGACCGGCGTACCGATCGTGGCGAACTTCCACAGGAACTCAGCGTCTTCCTTCGCCTGTCGCTGACATCCACCCGACAGACGGGTGCCCAGTTCCTCTTCGGTTTGATACACCGACCCGTCACTTCGTTTGACCGGTATCTGATGAAAACCGATCGCGCCGATCTGCGTCTTCAGCCACCGCACCATCAGCGGCAGGAATGCCTTGCCGTTCCACGCCGTCGTCACCTCGGACTTGCTGTACACCTTGTGTGTTCCCGCAAGTTCGTTGTTGTATTGGCTTCCCGACACCAACCATGACCGGATGATGTTGCCTTCCTTGTCGACAGCCCACACGCGTTGCCCCGCCCGCTCGTAGACGAGCCGACGACCTTCGCCCGAGTTCGCGGGCAACGGCGGTGCGTCTGCACCCGTCGACGCAACGGATGAGAGCAAGAATCCCATCGAGTCCTTCGCCCCTTCGGGCGGCGGTGGCGTGCGCACGACGTTCAACTGTTCCTCGGGCCAGATGCCGAGCACGAGGGCCGACTCGCGACCCACTTCCCCGTCAACGAACAGTGACTTCTCGGTTTGCAAGGCGATGACCGCGGTCCGCGTCGGGCCGTCGAAGGTCCCACTCGCGGCTCCGGCAAGCCGGTTCTCGCGGATCAGCGCTTTTTGCAGACACAGCACCGATGCTCCGGTGTCGCCGGTGCGCAATGTGCGCTTGGCGATCTTGCAATCGTCGCCCACCTCTTCGTCGCCGACGAGGTCGACCACCGCATCACCCGCCGCCGCGTCACCCGTAACGGTCGTCGTGGTGGCCTCGACCGGCGCCGGATTGGTTGCGATGGTTGTCGCGGGTTCGAGTTGGACGATCGCTGTCGAAGCGGGACCGGCAGCGCCCGGTGTGTCGTTCGATGCAGCACCGATGGCGAGCCACGTGCCGCCCACCGCAAAGATGACGGCAAGCATCAGGTACTGCTTGGTGCGCAGGTCCGCGGAGCGATTCATTCGTCGCCAAATCTAATTGTCTGCTACGAAAATACGGTGCGTCTGGTTCTCGCTCGTTGCAGTGTGAAATATGAGGGTCGCCTCGAGTCGCGCCTCGACGAGGCGACGCGCCTCATCATGGTGAAGGCCGACGGCTGTGTCGCGATTCACGCCGACGGCGGCGCGTACAAACCACTGAACTGGATGAACGCCCCCAATGTGCTGACGGAAGGCGATGGCGAGTGGGTGGTTACGAACGCGAAGAGTGAGACGTTGACGATCACGCTCCATGAGGTGTTCCTCGACACGTCACATGAACTTGGCGAAGACCCCGGCCTCAGCAAGGACGGTGTCGAGGCGCACCTACAGGAACTTCTTGCCGCCGTGCCCGAAGCCATCGAAGAGGGCCTACGCCTCGTCCGGCGCGAACATCCGACCGCGATCGGTCCCGTCGACCTGCTGTGTCGAGACAGCAAAGGCCGCACCGTTGCCGTCGAGATCAAGAGACGCGGCGAGATCGACGGTGTCGAACAACTTGCCCGGTACCTCGAATACCTCTCGAAGGATTCGTCACTCGGCGAAGTGCGCGGCATCTTCGTCGCGCAGGTGATCAAGCCCCAGGCGAAAACGCTCGCCTCGACGCGGGGTCTGGCGTGTGTCGAGGTCGACTACGACGCGCTGCGCGGTCGCAAGCCCGACGAACTCACTTTGTTCTGAAGCGAACCAAACCCTGGTCGAGAACCGTACGGTCGCCGACGGACGTGGTGAAGACCGCTTCGCCCGATCCGGTTTCCCAAATCGAGATCGTCAGTGCCTCTCCGGCGATCACGGGTGAGGCGAATCGGCCCTCGATGTGGGTGAAACCTGAGGCGTCATTCGCGCACAGTGCCGCGAGCAGTGCGCGGCCGGTGAAGCCGTACGTGCACAGCCCGTGGAGAATCGGCCGGTCGAAACCACCCATCGCGGCAAAGGTCGGGTCGGAGTGCAACGGGTTGCGGTCGCCCGACAGTCGGTACACGTAGGCCTGGTCGGGCGCCGTCTGATACGTGACGGAATGGTCGGGCTTGCGCGCGGGCGGCACGTTCTTGTCGCCACCCGGCCCACGATCGCCACCCCATCCGCCTTCACCACGAATGAACGCCGACGACGCGAGCGAGAACAACGGCGAGCCGTCGCTTGCGTCGACGGCGGTTTGCTCGCTTGCCACAACGGCACCCTTGCCCTTGTCGTAGATACCCGTGATGCGCGTGACGACGCGCGCCGAACCTTCGACCGGCACAGCCCTGTGCAGCGTCACCGCTTGCTGGCCGTGAACCAGCATCGCCGGATTGAACGTCCCGATGTTGCGCATCGGCGATGCGGGGTCGCGCGTCAGGATGACGGGAAACGTGGGGTACACCTGCTGGGGAATGAAGTTGCCGTCCTTGTCGCGGCTGTTCTCGGTGCTGAACGGCAGGTCTGCCGCTCCTGCACCGATGCCCACCGCGTAGAGAAGACAGTCCTTGCTGTCCCACGTGACGACGAACGGCTCGCCCTGCATTCCCACTGCGTCCGGATTGATCGGCATTGTGCTCCCCTGTTGATCTGTGATGTTCTGCGTTCGCGGTTCAGCGCGGCGACTGCGGCCAGGTGCCGTCTTCGCCGTTCATCCCGGCGTTCGGCCGCGCGGATGCCAGCAGTTCTGCGACTGCAGGGCCGAGCTGCGTCGGGTCTGCAATCGGTTCGCGGCGCGGACCGCGGTGCCAACCCTCGGCGATCGCAAGAGTTTGTCCGCTCGCTTCGAACACACGACCGGTGACACTCTTCGATTCAGCCGACGCGAGCCACGTGACGATTGGTGCGATCCACTTGGGTGAACGCATCTCGCGCTCTTCGTCGGTCTCGGGTGCGGGTCCGAGACCTTCGGTCATCCGTGTCAGCGCAACGGGAGCGACCGCGTTGACGGTGACGTCGTAGCGGGCAAGTTCGAGTGCGGCGATCACCGTGAACGCGGCAATGCCGGCCTTCGCCGCGCCATAGTTCGTCTGCCCGGGGTTGCCGTAGATGCCCGATACCGAGGTCGTGTTGATGATGCGGCCGTCGACGGGCTGGCCCGCCTTGTGTCGATCACGCCAGTACTCGGCTGCGAAATGGGCGGGGGCGAATGTTCCCTTCAGGTGCACCTGGATGACGGCGTCCCACTCGGCCTCTGTCATGTTGACGAGCGTGCGGTCTCGGAGAATGCCCGCGTTGTTGACGACACCATGGAGGTCGCCGAAAACTTCGACCGCGGTTTGGATCAGTCGCTTCGCACCGTCCCACGAGGAAATGTCGTCACCGTTGGCGACGGCACGTCCACCCATTGCTTCGATTTCGTTGACGACCTGTTGCGCCGGAGATGCGTCGCCGCCCGTGCCGTCGACGTTGCCGCCGAGGTCGTTCACCACGACGAATGCTCCGTGGCGCGCGAGGCTCAGCGAATGTTCGCGGCCGATACCGCGGCCGGCTCCGGTGACAATGACCACACGGCCTTCACACAACTTCGACATCGAATCCCCCGAAACGTTCGTGTTCTCCACCCAATTACCTGGTGGATCATACGGCGGAGCACAACGAGCCATAGCCTCGTGCCGTGCTCGACCGACCCGATGCCCCCACCGTCGACGTGCTCATCGTCGGGGCCGGCCCCGCCGGCACCGCTGCCGCAACCGTGCTCGCACGAGCGGGACGTTCGGTCATCGTTGCCGACAAGGCCGAGTTTCCCCGCGACAAGTGCTGTGGCGACGGCCTCACCACCCTGGCCCTGCGAATGCTCGAGAAGATCGACTTCGACCCCGGCGTGGTCGCCTCGTGGCAAACCGTCGACTCTGCGTGGCTCCGTTCGCCATCCGGACGTGAGGTGGAACTACCGCTGCCACGAGGACGGGGTCAGTACGCCGCCGTCGCTGCGCGACTCCAACTCGACAACGAACTGGTGAAACACGCCCGCGCCGCCGGCGCGGAGATCCGCGAAGGCGTCGAGTTCTCGCACCTCACGTTGAACTACTCCGGCGGACGGCGTTCGGCGACAGCACATTTCTCCGACGGAAACTCGGTGACGGCGGGCCACGTGATCGCCGCCGACGGCATGTGGTCACCGGTCCGGAAGGCAATGGGGCTCGGCGATTCCGGATACCTCGGCGAATGGCACGCGTTCCGGCAGTACGCCGACAATGTCACCGGCCCCGCGGCGCATCGCCTTTATGTATGGTTCGAGCCCGACCTGCTTCCGGGCTACGCATGGTCATTCCCCTTGTCGGATGGTCGGGTGAACATCGGATTCGGCATTCTGCGCGACGGCAAACGACGGGTGCAGGACATGAAGAAAGACTGGGCCGACCTGTTGTCGCGCAGGCATATCGTCGACGCGCTCGGACCCGGCTTTCGACTCGTCGACCGCCACACCGCGTGGCCGATTCCCGCGGGTATCACCGATGCGGTTTTGTCGAGCGGCAACGTGCTCTTCGTCGGCGATGCCGCCCGCGCGACCGATGCGTTGACGGGCGAAGGCATCGGTCAGGCACTCGAGACCGGCATCCTTGCGGCCGAAGCAATCCTCGGAGGCGGCGACGTCGCATCCAAGTACGAAGCATCGGTTCGTCACCATCTCTTCGCCGACCACCGCATGAGCGTCGCCCTCGGGAAACTGCTGCGGTCGTCGATCGTGACTCGGGGTGCAATCCGCGCGGCCGCAGCCAACGGTTGGACGCGCACGAACTTCGCGCGCTGGATGTTCGAGGACGAGCCCCGTGCCGCTC
>DAINNS010000029.1:0-10973 GCA_036735765.1 Ilumatobacteraceae bacterium
ACGGTGACCTGCGCCTGGCCTGCCACCTCGCAGACTTCGCCGGATGGGCTGCACCCGACGACCCCGAGATTCACGGCGTCCGCGCCGAGATCTACGAACGTCGCCGGAAGGCGGAACTCTCGTTGATGGCCAAGGGCATCTTCGCCGCAGCGGCCAAGGAATCTCTGCGCGTCAACCGGCGCTGACCAACACCAGCGCAACCAGAGCGAGTGCCACCCCCACCCACTGAGCGGGGTGAAGTTTCTCTTTGTCGAGCGATGTCGCGAGAACCAACGTGCTGACGGGATACAGCGAGGCGATGACGGCAACGACCGACAGCAGACCGTGCCGAGCGGCAATGAGATAAAAGCCGTTCGCGGCCGAGTCGAGAATGCCGCTGGTCAACGCACAGCGGGTTGCCTCGCCCTTCGTGCGCAGCGGATGCCGGGTCGCCATCACCACCACGAAGACGATTGGCAAACTGACCGAACGCAAAGCCACCAAGGGCCACAATCCGGCGTCGGACGACACGTGGTCGAACGCGATGAAGATCGTGGCGAAGCACGCACCGGCGATCACCGCCAGCACCACGATGTTCGCCGGAGTGCGCTTGTCCTGCACGCCCAATGCATCGGTCACCAACACGACCGCAAACACCGCGATCACCATTCCGACATACGCAACGAATCCCGGCCGTTCGCCGTCGACGAGGCCCCACACCACCGGGATGGTCGTACCCACGAGCGCGGTGATCGGCGCGACGATCGTCATCGACCCGGACGCCATCGCACGGTAGAAGCCCAACAAACCAAGTGAGCCGGCAACACCGGCGGCTGCGCTGATCAACAGATCGTGGCCGGACGGCACCGGATCACCGACGAACAAAGCCAACAACAGCGCGCCGACGAAGCCCGCGCACTGCCCGACGAACGTCACCGTGAATGAGGACGCGAGTCTGCTGCCCCTGCCACCCGAGTAGTCGGCGATGCCGTAGACGACGGCCGTCAGAAGTGCGAATACGACGGCCACGGGTCTTCAGACTACGGTCAGCGCCATGGAACACGTGAGATTCGGTCGCACCGGAATGATGGTCTCGAAACTGTGCCTCGGCACGATGACCTTCGGACACCAGTGCAGCGAGGAACAGTCCGTCGCGATCCTCAACCAGGCGAAAGAACACGGGTTCACGTTCATCGACACCGCCGACGTGTACCCCATCGGCAACATGACGGGTGCCTACGGCGAAACCGAGAGCATCATCGGCCGCTGGATGAAGGGGCAGCGCGACAACTTCATCGTCGCCACCAAGTGCTACGCGCCGACGGGCCCGAATCCGTGGGACCAGGGCAACAGCCGCAAGAACATCTTCCGGGCTGTCGAGGCGTCACTGCGTCGTCTGCAGACCGACTACATCGACCTCTACCAACTGCACTTCTACGACGCGAACGTGTCGCACGAAGAATCGCTGTCGGCTCTCGACGACCTGGTGAAGTCGGGCAAGGTTCGTTACATCGGTTGCTCGAACTACCTCGCTTACCAGCTGGCAACGGCACTCGGCCGAAGCGACACGAACGGCTGGGCGCGCTTCGCCAGCATTCAGCCCCGCTACAACATGCTCTTCCGCGAGAACGAGCGCGAACTGCTCCCACTGTGCGAGCAGGAGAACATTGCGATCATCCCCTACAACCCGCTCGCCGGCGGCTTCCTCACGGGCAAGCACAACCCCGGCACACCCGCCGAGGGAACGCGTTTCTCGCTCGAAGGTGACGGAACCGCCGGCCGCTACCAAGAGCGTTACTGGCACGACCGCATGTTCGAGACCATCGAGGCCCTGCGCGGCATCGCGAAGGAGACGGGCATGACGATGGCCCAACTGGCCGTCGCGTGGCAGTTCACCCGCCCCGCAATCACTTCGCCCATCATCGGTGCGAGCAAGCCCGAACAACTTGCCGACGCTGTTGCCGCGCTGTCGACCCCGCTCGACGCAGAACTCACGAAACGCCTCGACGTGCTCACCCGCGAATACCGCTTCGGCGACTCGGCCCGGTGAAGTTCCTGATTTCGGTCATCGACACCGCGACCAACACGGGAAGCGGCGATGAGATCAAAGCAATCGACGAGTTCAACGACTTACTCATGGCCGACGGGCACTGGATCTTCGCCGGCGGACTGAGCGCACCCTCATCGGCCGTGCGGTTCGACAACCGTGAGGGCGCCGACATCACGATCGACGGCCCACTTCACGACCCTGCAACGAACGCCGATCACGAACACATCAGCGGTTTCTGGTTGATCGACGCGCCCGACATCCCAACCGCGCGGGAACTCGCCCGTCGCGGCTCACGCGCCTGCAATCGCAAGGTCGAACTGCGCCCACTCTTGGGCGGTTGATTCAGGCGACGGTGACGCGGGCGTAGGGCACGGTGATCTCGAATGGAATCACCACGTCGTAGGCCTGGCCGGGCTGGCCGTCGTCGCCGCCCTGCCATCCGTGCCACGGGTACGTGACCGCACCGTTCTCGCGCAGGATTGGCGCACCGTTCGCATCGAACTCGAAGAACGGTCCGTGTTCGAAACCCTCGGGCACCGGCATGCGGTCGCGATGGTCGGCACCGGGCTCGGCGGTTTCGTACATGCCACCCTTGCCGGTTCCGTTCGACACGACCCAGTGCACTTCGGCGAAGGCCGGGCTGGTCGGTCCGGGTGCGCGGCCATGGTTGTGCGTCGACAGGTCGACACCCTTGCCCGCCGTCCACAGGTACAGATAGCAAATCTCTTCACCCTTGGCGTCGAGCAAGTGGAAACCTGGCGTGAGACCTGCGTCGAGGCCGTTGAAGAAGTCGGTGTAAGCAGCGAAGCGTTCGCCGAACGAGGTCCATCCGAGGCGGTCGTCGTGCGGGCCGACGAGCGCGATGTCGTTCATGGAAGCGACTTTCTCGGGAGCCGCGGACGTCTTCACGAGAACGGTCACAAGTGCGCCGTCCGCACCTGCGACGAGTTCCTTCTCGGTGACGCGCGTGTCGGCGAGCGATCGCGCCGCGATGTAGGGAACGCGGGCCGGCGAGGTGAGCGCACCCGTGACGACCTTGACGTACACGGTGCCGTCATGGTCGAGTGCCGCCTTCTGGCCGCCGTCGAGTCGAACGAAGTAGAGCTTCCACCCACCGAACGACCAGGTGTCGCTGACCGCGGGGCCGGCACCGTCGTACATGTGCAGGTCGAGGCCGAGGCGTTCTTTCGACAAAGAAACCGGAACGGAACCCATGATGATCTCCCCCAGACGCACGCGGTACCCCAACCGCGTTTTGTGGGCACGACGGGACTCGAACCCGGGACCTCTACCGTGTCATGGTAGCGCTCTAACCAACTGAGCTACGCGCCCTGAAAGGCAGAGCGAAGCATAGCGGAGGTCGGCAAAGTTCAGCGGGGCGGCGCAGAAAAATGGGCGCGGACAAAGCGACCTTCGTGGCGTTCCAAGCGACAAACCGAGCCCTTGCGCGTATCCGGCCAGTCGACGATGTCGAGGCCGTGCCATTCGAGCCGTTTCAAGACCGCGGGAATCACGTCGCCGTGACTGCACGCGACCGTGCCGTCGTCGAGCGTCTCAAGGAACGCAAGCACTGCATCGGTGTCGGCACCTTCGCGCAGGGCGTCGATGCTTTCGATGTGGAGCGCGGCCGCCTCGGCGAGCGGTTCGAGGGTCTGGCGACAGCGCAGGTACGGACTCGACACCAGGCGCGGGGGCTGCAGTGGTGCGAGTCTCGCGGCGATGAGGCGTGCCTGTTCCCTGCCCTCTTCGACGAGAGGACGCAGCGAGTCGTCGTCGCCCCACGCAGCACGGCTCCCGGCCTTGGCGTGGCGTACGAGGTAGATCGCATTCGTCATGTCAGGCGAAGAGTAATCGCATTCGCAAGGAGCCGACCCCGGCGTGTCAGTGAGACCCTGTCACCCTCGACGAAGAGCAGAACGTCGGCCGCCATGTCGTCGATCTCCGACTGCCTGTCGGCAGCGATGTCGGAGCGCGCGGCACCCTCTCGACGACGAATGGTGAGCTGCACGCGCTCGGCCGCCACCTGGTCGGGTGTGAGCTCTTCGAAGGCCGCCTCCGTCGATTCGCCCCGTCGCACGGCCTCGACGTAGCGCTCGGGCGTGCGCAGATTCCACCACCGCCGACCCGCGGCATGTGAGTGCGCGGCACATCCGAAACCGCGGTAGTCGGCCTGCGCCCAATACAACCGGTTGTGGCGACTTTCGTGACCGGGCAGTGCCCAGTTCGAGATCTCGTAGTTGGCGAGACCTGCCGCCTCGAACGCCTCGTCAGCGACCGGATACTTGTCGGCCTGGTCGTCGTCATCGGGGTGCCGTGCGCTGTCATCGGCGAGCGGTGTTCCGGCTTCGACGGTGAGCGCGTATGCCGAAACGTGCGGAGGACGCAACGCGAGGGCATTGCGGAGGGTCAACTGCCAGTCGTCAATCGACTCTCCGTGTGCGCCGTAGATGAGATCGAGATTGAACGTGGGCAGGCCGACACTACGAATCGCGTCGACGGCGGCATTGACGTTGTCGGGGTCGTGTTCGCGACCGAGCGAGGCCAGCACGTGCGGGACCATCGACTGAACGCCAAGGCTGATGCGGTTCACACCCGCGTCTCGGTAGGTGCGGAGCAACTGTTCGGTCACGTTGTCGGGGTTGCACTCGACGGTCACCTCGGCATCGTTCGTCTTGTGGACGGCGGCGATGACCGCCGCAAGCGATTCGGAGGGAACGAGCGACGGCGTGCCACCACCAACGAACACGGTCCCGGCGGGCGGCAATCCTGCGTCGCTAGCGCGCTGCACCTCGGTGAGGAGTGCCGCCATGTAGTCGTCGATCTGGCCTGCCTTGTCGTCCCACGTGGCGAAGGCGCAGTAGTCGCATCGACGCGAACAGAACGGAACGTGGATGTACACACCGAACGTCGTGACGGCCGAAAGGTTCATGCGGTGGGCGGCACGAAGATCAGGCCGAGCGCACGGAGTTGGTCGGCCACTTCGTCGACGGGTACGTCGAGCATGACGGCGATCGCACGTGTGTCGTGCGCGCGTACCGTGATGACCTTGCCGTTGAAGTCCTGACGCTGCACCTGGATCATCCGCAGGAAGCGCTCGAGCATGCGGAACTTTTCTTCGGGGTACGTCGAGAGCTTCGCAACGTCGATACGAATCTTCGTCGGGCCGGTTGCCCCGGGTTGGTTTCGCTCAACTGCAAGCGGGTCACGGGGCAACAGCTGATCGATCGACACCCCGTAAAAACGGGCAAGGCGTTCGAGACGGGGAACGGAAATGACGCGCTCGCCACGTTCGTATGCGCCGAGAACCGAGGCGCGGAACTCATCGTTGGTTTGTGCCTCGACATCGTTCAGCGAAAGTTTCTTCTGGCGACGGATGACACGCAGGCGTTCACCCACTAGGCGCGAGTATGGGGATTCGTCGAAGTCGTCGTCAGCCATCGGTGTCCGTTCGGTCGACCACCATTGTCACGCGTGCAGCCCGACCAGACGCGCACCCGCAACGACCGCGGCGGTTTCGGCGCGCAGGACCGCCGGCCCGATGCTGACGCGCGGCACGGAGATGGGAATCTCGTCATCATCGAATCCGCCTTCGGGACCAACGACGAGCAGTCGGTGCGCAGCCGTGGGCGCGGCTCCATCGGGGTCGGCAACCGCGGCCCCCGACAATGCGAGGACGTCGACGAGCGGCACACCAAGGTGAACCGCGGGAAGAAAAACACGTCGGCTCTGCATGCACGCCTCGCGTGCGATTCGTTCGGCGCGATCGTTCAGTCGGTCGCGGGTTCCGGCCACGGCGCGCTTCGTGGGTGCGACCACGAAGATTTCGTCGACACCCACTTCGACCAGTTGACGGATGGTGGTCTCGGGCTTCTCCGCTTTCACAGGAACGAAGGCGACGCCGAGCGGCAACGCACGCGGGATCTCGGTGACGATGTCTCCGTGTGCCACCAGCGAGTCACGTCCGTGTGCGCGACATTCACGCCAAGAGCCTCGTCCGTTCGTGGCGGTGACGACGGCCCCCTCGCGGAGACGCAGCACTCGGAAGAGGTGGTGTGCATCGGTCTCGTCGAGCAACGGTGCGTCGAGGTTGTCGACAATCACGTGCGCCGACGCATTGCGCAGCACCCGATTCACGAAAATGCCGACTTGATGCGCGACTTCAGACCCTTGTCGGGACCGGAAACGGCGTCACCGCGAAGTTCGGCGAACTGGCGCAGAAGTTTCGCCTCGTCTTCACTCAACTTTGTCGGCACGTCGATTTGTGCGATGACTCGCAGGTCACCGCGTCGACGCCCACCTGCATTGAGGTGCGGGACTCCCCTGCCCCGCAGCGTGAATTCCTGACCGTGTTGGGTGCCGGCCGGAACGGTGAGTTCCTCGTCGCCCTCGAGGGTGTCGATCGTCGAAGTGGTTCCCAAGGCCGCCTGCGCGATACCGAGACGCAGTACGAAAACGAGGTCGTAGTCGTCGCGTTGCAGTGTCGCGTGCGGGGCAACGCGCACGTGTACATAGAGATCTCCGGCGCTGCCACCGCGCGGACCCACCGCACCGCGTCCCGTGAGACGCAACGTTGCTCCCGTGTCGACGCCTGCCGGCACGTCGATCTGGTACGTCGCAGAGTCGACGATGCGACCCTCACCACGACACGAGCCGCACGGCGTTGCAACGATCTGGCCAATGCCGCCACAGCGTTGGCACGGGCTCGCCGTCACCATTTGGCCGAGCAGGCTCTGACGCACACGGCGCACCTGGCCCGACCCCTCGCAGTCGACACACATGACGGGTTTGGTGCCCGAACCCGCACCTGTGCCGCCGCAGTCATCGCAGCGCAACGCGGTTTTCAGCGTGACAGGAACCGTGCCACCGAACACCGCGTTCTCGAACGAGATGTCGGCGATGGTTTCAATGTCCTGTCCACGCGGTGGGCCGGCCTGTCCGCGCCCACCGAAGCCGCCGCCGAAGGGCGAGTTACCGCCAAAAAATGCCTCGAAGATGTCACCGAGGCCGCCACCACCGAACGGATCACCGCCACCGCCACCACCAAGGCCCGCTTCACCGAAGCGGTCGTAGTTGGCGCGTTGCTGAGGGTCGGACAACACCTCGTAGGCGCGACTCAGTTCCTTGAACTTGTCTTCCGCTGCGGGGTCGTCGGGGTTCGCGTCGGGATGAAGTTCCCGCGCACGCTTGCGGTACGCGCGTTTCACTTCATCTGCGGTGGCACCACGGTCCACACCGAGGATGTCGTAGAAGTCGGCCATGATCGCTATCCCGGTTCTCGGCCCTGACGGCTAGGCCGGGCCACCCTCGCTCAGACGACGGCCGAGTTGCGTGCTCACTGCTTCGACGGTGGCGAGCGCCTGCGGATAGTTCATGCGAGTCGGACCGAGCACACCAACGGTTCCCAACTTCTCACCTTCGGCGATGACGGGTGCAACGACGACCGAACATGCCGACAGCGGTTCGATGCCGTGTTCGCTACCGATGGCAACGGTGAGACCTCGGTCGACCACGTCTTTCACCAACGAGACGACGACGTATTGCTGTTCGAGTGCGGTGAGGACCGACCGCACGACGTCGACGGCATCGAATGCCTGGGCCATCGCGGCCGCACCGCCGACGATCACGTTGGCGTCGCTCTGGTGCGGCTTCAGCAGTCCGAGCGAGTCGGCACAAACTTTGTCGACCCCCACGTCACCCGTCGGGGCAAGATGCACCTGGCCGAAAGTGTGGCCGAAGGCTGCGGCGTTGAGGTGGGCGCTCGCCGCTGCGACTTGTGCATCGGACACGTTTTCGTCGATGTCGACCGACTCGCTTTGCACGACGCCGTTCGACAGCACCGCGACGACGGTGGCCATGCGCGGTGACAGGCGCACCACCTGCACACTGCGCACCGTTGCCACCTCGGCACTGGGGCCCATCACGAGGGCCGCGTAGTTCGTCATGTCGGTGAGCAGACCCGAAGTGCGCTGCAGCAATTCCTCGAGACGACCCGTGGCGTGGTTGAAGAACGTCCCCACGCGCTCGGCGGTCACCTTGTTCGGCTTGCCGGCGGGTTCGAGCGCATCGACGAAGAATCGATAGCCCTTGTCCGTGGGAATGCGACCGGCCGACGTGTGCGGCTGAACCAGGTAGCCCTCTTGTTCGAGCATCGCCATGTCGTTGCGCACCGTCGCCGGCGACACCTTGACACCCGCGATCGCGGCCACGTGGGCCGAACCCACGGGCTGGCCCGTCGCGATGTACTCCTGCACGACTGCGCGGAGAATTGCGGTCTTGCGCTCGTCCAACATTTCGCGCCTCAGGTTACTTGCCCGACACCGCCTTGTAGCGGGCGAGGCTCTCTTCGCGTTCTACCGAATGGTCAACGATGGGCGTTGCGTACCCCGCGAATCCACCCGCGCCGGCAAGGTGAATTTGCTTGGTTGGACAATCTGCCAGTTCGGGAACGAACTCACGGATGTACGTTCCCTCCGGGTCGAACTTCTCCGACTGGCTCTGCGGGTTGAAAATCCGAAAATAAGGCGCGGCGTCGGTACCGGTTCCCGCGGTCCATTGCCAACCGTGATTGTTCGACGCGATGTCACCGTCGACGAGGTGGCGCATGAAGTGCCGTGCACCCCACTGCCACGGAAGGTGCAGGTCTTTGACCAGAAAACTCGCGGTGATCATGCGCACCCGGTTGTGCATCCAACCCGTGCGCAACAATTGACGCATTCCCGCGTCGACAATCGGGTATCCGGTTTCGCCCGCACACCACTTCTCGAAGCGCGCCTCGGCCCGCTTGTCGGTGTCGAGCCGCATCGCTGCCATCTTCGACTGGAGGTTCTCCCACGCGGTGTTCGGCTGATGAAACAAGACGTCGGCGTAGAACTCGCGCCAACACAGTTCCGATCGGAAGTGTTCGTGGTTCTTCGTTGCCTTCGTTCCGTCGATGACGAGATCGGCGATGAGTTGCTTCGGGTGCAGCAACCCAAAGCGCAGATAGGTCGAGAGTTTCGACGTTCCGTCGATGCCGGGAGCGTTGCGGTTCTCGTAATAGCCATCCAATGCGTTGTCGCAGAACCATTCCCACCGTTCATGCGCCGCAGACTCGGTCGGCGCGGGCAGGTCGACGTTCAACGACGGTCTCGCAGGCATCGACTCGGTCGCAACCTGGCCCGGCGGAACCAGCAGGCTGTGCACGGGGTCGCTCTCGTCGAGCGGTACGAGCAACGGCGACCACCTCTTGTAGAACGGCGTGAAGACCGCGTAGGGCGACCCGTCGTCCTTGGTCACCGAACCGGGTTCGACCGCGTAGGGGCTGCCGACACCACGCAGACGTGCACCCGCCTGCTTCAACACCGCGGCAACGGCCATGTCGCGTCGGCGACCGTACGGCGCGAAGTCCTTCGCCACGTACACCGTTTCTGCCGCGACCTCACGTGCGACGGCAGGAACGATTTCGACGGGGTCACCCGTGCGCACGATGAGCGACCCACCGAGCGTTTCGTTCAACGACTCGAGTGCCCCGAAGAGGAACCACAGCCTCGCCGCACCGGCCCGCGCGAGAAAGACGGGGTCGAGAACGAACAACGGGACACACGGCCCGTCCGCAGACGCGGCCGCCAAAGCCTCGTTGTCGTGGCCGCGGAGATCGCGGCGGAACCACATGACGCTCGTCATGCAACTGATTGTGGCTGACGCTTCATCACCATCGCCATCCAAGCGCAACAAAGAAGTGCGATGACGCCGCCGTATCCGAGAGACCACTCCGGGCTCACGTGGTCGGCAATCCAACCGGTGACGGGGCCACCCACGGGCGTGGAGCCGAGGAACGCCACCGCGCCGAGTGCGAGCAGGCGGCCGCGCATGTTCGGCGGCGACATGACTTGCGATATCGAATTCACACTCGCGATGAAACCCGCGCCACCGGCGCCGAGCGGAACCGCGAAGACGAACGCCCATGCGAGGTTCGGTGCCCACGCAAGCGCGATGTTGCTGACCGCGAGAACGAGCACACACCAGTTGAACCATCGCAGCGACACGGTTTCGCGTCCCGCAGTCATCAGGCTTCCGACCAGACTGCCGACGCTGACGACGGCCAGCAGCCAGCCGAATGAGTTCTCGCTACCCCACCGCGCATCGGCCAGCTTCGGCAACACAACGCTGTAGTTGAACGCGAACGTGCTGACGATCACCAACACCACGAACAACGGGCGCAACACGTGATCGTTCCGAATGAACCCGATCGCCTCGCGTACGGGCTTTCCTCCGCGCGGTGCGGGAGGTGCCACGCGCAAGAGCGACACATCCATGACGAGGATCCCGAGCAGGATCGCCGCGAAGGAGAGACCGTTGATGACGAACAGCCAACCCGTCCCGAGTGGCCCCACCAACGCCGCAGCCAACGCCGGTCCGAAGATGCGCGAACCGGTCATCACCGCCGTATTCAGGGACACCGCGTTCGGAATGTCCTCGACGTCGACCAGTTCGGTGACGAGACCCCGCCGCGCAGGATTGTCGAAGGCATTGACGACACCAAGAACAAGGCTGAGCGCGTAGACAACGCCAATGTTGATGTTTCCCGTCAGGTCGAGCACACCGAGCGCCAACGACTGCGCCGCCAATGCGGTCTGGGTGATGAGCGTCATCTTCCGCCTGTTGTGACGGTCGGCGATGGCACCCGCCCACGCCCCGAGCAGCAGCATCGGCAGGAACTGGAACATCACGTTCAGTCCAAGATCGGTCGCCTTGCCGGTGAGGCGGTACAAGAGAAACGCCGACGCAGTGAACTGCATCCACGTACCGACGTTGCTCACGAGCACACCGGCGAAGAAATATTTCGCGTTGCGGTTGCGCAACGACCGAAAGGCGGACGGCATGGCTGGTCAGTCGTCGAGTTTGAGGGCCGAGATGAAGACGTCGCCGGGCACCTCGACGCGCCCGATCGACTTCATCTTCTTCT
>DAINNS010000030.1:0-10396 GCA_036735765.1 Ilumatobacteraceae bacterium
GGCATTCACGGGGCACAGCCGCCGAATAGGCGGCGGCATTCACGGGACACAGCCGCCGAATAGGCGGCGAGTCGCTTATTCGATGATGGCGACGATGTCGCCCGAGCCGACGGTGTCGCCGGCCTTCACCTTGATCTCCTTCACCTTGCCCGACTTCTCGGCTTGGATCTGGTTCTCCATCTTCATCGCCTCGAGGACGACAACGGCCTGACCGGCTTCGACTTCCTGGCCGACTTCGACGAGGACTTTCACGATGGTGCCCTGCATCGGCACGACGACGTCGCCGCTGCCCGAGCCGCCGGCCGCGCCGCCGCCGCCCGAAGCTGCTCGCGCCGGCTTCTTCGCCTTGGCGGGTCCCGCCGAGGCAACCATCTGGCCCTCGGGAACCCACATCTTCACGGCAAAGCGCTTTCCGTTCACCTCGACGGTGGTCTTGCGCTCGACAAGAGCCTCGGCCTCGTCGCCCGCGGGTGCTGGCGCCGACGTTCCGACGTTGCTGAGGTCGAGGCGCTCTTCGACCCATTTGGTCGAGTGCTGGAAAGCCACGAAGTCCGGGTGTTCGAGAATCGCGACGTCGGCGGGGATCGTCGTGTGGACACCCTCGACGACCATCTCGTTCAGTGCGCGGATGGTTCGGGCGATCGCAGTGTCACGATCTTTGCCCCAGACGATGAGTTTTCCGACGAGGTTGTCGTAGTACTGGCTGACGGTGTCGCCCGATTCGTAACCGCCGTCGAAACGAACACCGAATCCATCGGGCGTGACGAGCTTCGTGATGGTGCCGGGAGACGGAAGGAACTTGCCACCCGCGGGGTTCTCGGCGTTGATGCGGATCTCGATCGCATGCCCACGACGCTGGGCCGCAACCTGCTTCTGCGTCATCGGAAGCTTTTCGCCCGACGCAACGCGGATCTGCCACTCGACGAGGTCGATGCCGGTGATCGCCTCGGTGACGGGGTGCTCGACCTGCAGACGTGTGTTCATCTCGAGGAAGAAGAATTCGCCGTCTTGGTAGATGAACTCGACGGTTCCTGCGTTGTAGTAGCCGACGGCCTTGGCCGCCTTCACTGCGGCCTCGCCCATTGCTTCTTCGACGCCATCGGGCAATGCGCCGGCCGGTGCTTCCTCGATCAGCTTCTGGTGGCGGCGCTGCGCCGAGCAGTCACGCGTGCTCACCCAAACGACGTTGCCCTGCTTGTCGCCGACCAATTGCACCTCGATGTGGCGCGGCCAGGTGAGGTACTTCTCGACGTAGACCTCGTCGCGGCCGAAGAATGCCTTGGCCTCGCGTTGCGCGGAGTCCATCGCCTCTTTCACGTCGGCTGCGGAGTGGACGACCTTCATGCCGCGACCGCCGCCGCCGAAGGCGGCTTTGATGGCGACGGGGAAACCGAACTTGTTGCCGAAGTCCTCGATCTCCTTCGCGGACTTCGCGAACTCGGTGGTGCCGGGGACGATCGGTGCGCCACCGCGTTGTGCCGCGATACGACTCGACACTTTGTCGCCCATCTCGATGATTGCGGCGGGCGGTGGTCCGATGAACTCGACGCCGAGTTCGGTGATCGCCTTCGCGAAGTCTGCGTTCTCGCTGAAGAAGCCGTACCCGGGGTGCACGCCGTCGGCACCACTCTTCTTGATCGCGTCGAGGATGGCTTCGGTGTTCAGGTAGCTCTCGGCCGCGGTCTGGCCACCAAGGGCGTAGGCCTCGTCGGCGAGGCGTACGTGCAGCGAGTTTCGGTCGAGTTCCGAGTAGACCGCGACGGTCTTGATCCCCATCTCTCGGGCCGCCCGAATGACTCGGACGGCGATCTCTCCACGGTTGGCGATGAGGATTTTCTTGAGCACGAGTGACAATGTTGGTGCGATGGACGGGGTGAATGCGAACTGGCTCACAAATGCAAGGGAAAACGGGCCTCTTTCGCACGGTCGTTGGCTGATTCGGGCGGTGTCCGAGACGGGCTCGACCAACGCCGACCTCCTTGCCGGCATTGGGACCGGGGTGCCCGATCGGGCCGTCTTGCGGACCGACCACCAGACCGCGGGAAGGGGTCGCCTCGGCAGAACCTGGGAGGCGCCACCCGGGGCGAATCTGCTCGTCTCGGTCCTCTTTCGAGCAGTGGGTGAGCCGGCACATCGGATGACGCAGTTGTTGGGTACGGCGTGTGCTCTGGTGCTGCGCCGTGACTTCGGCATTGCGGCCGGTCTGAAGTGGCCGAACGACGTCGTCGTGACGCGTGACGACGGCGACGTGAAGATCGCCGGAATTCTCGCGCAGGTCGGAAGCATCACCTCGGGTGATCGGGTCGACGTTGTGGTCGGCATGGGGTTGAACATCGGATGGGCGCCACCGATCGAGGTGGCACCGGCGACGTGTGTGCGAAACGAGACGACACGTGCATCGACAGCCTCGCCGCATGACGTGTTGTTGCGAATTCTCGATGCCTTCGACGAACTCGAAGCGATGGCGTCTGACGAGGCTTTCGTCACGTACGAAAGTTTGTTGACCACGGTCGGTAAACGGGTTCGCTGTGAACTGCCCGGTGGCGAGGAAATCACCGGACGCGCGGTGGGTGTCGAGCGCGACGGTCGTCTGCGGATCGTCGATGAATGCGCGGTCACGCACCGCGTCGACACTGCCGACGTGGTGCATCTCCGCGGCGTCGATTAGCGACTACGTTTGATCGGCGTGAAGGCAACGCGCTTCGTCATCGCCGCATGCCTGGCAGCGGCCATCGCGTTGGCGGGGGCGGGTGGTCTCGTTTCCGGCGCCAAGAGCCAAATGAAGGACGTCAAGCGCAACACCGAAGTCGTCACCGACCTTGCCGCACCGAACCCCGATTTCGAGAACTTCCTTCTCGTCGGCTCGGACAGCCGTGAAGGCATCGATCCCACCCAGTCCGACTTCAACGTGATCGGTTCGGCGGGCGACGTGGGCGGACAGCGCAGCGACACCATCATGGTGCTGCGCCACGACAAGAAAACGAGCACGTTGTCGATCACATCGTTCCCGCGCGACCTTTGGGTGCGCATCGGAAACGGCTCGAAGTACAACCGCATCAACGCCACGTACAACCTCGGTGCGGCGATGTTGGTACGGACCGTCACTGCGAACTTCGGCATTCCGATTCATCACTACATCGAGGTGAACTTCCAGGGATTCAAGGATCTCGTCGATGCGATCGGTGGGGTCACGCTCTGCGCCCCGTACCAGGCACGCGACACGCACATCGGCCTCTGGGTGAAAAAGGGGTGCCACCGTCTCGGTGGTATCGGTGCGTTGCGCTATGCCCGTAGTCGTCACTACCAGGAACGCATCAAGGGCAAGTGGGTGCTCGAGGGCACGGGTGACATCGGCCGTTCGGCACGTCAACGCGCTTTCATCACTCTCATGCTGAAGCAGGCGGCGAAGTATGCCGCGGCGAATCCTTTCAAGGCCGGCGATGTCATCCACGCCGTCACCTCGACCGTCACGGTCGACACGAACCTCGACATGCCGTCGTTCCTGAAGAGCATGCGTCCCGCAGCCAACGGCGACATCGCCAACTACGGCCTCGAGGTGTATCAGGACACCGAAGCTGGCATGGCCGTGGTGAAGTTGGGTGGCAATTCGAAGGCGACCCTCGACTTCTTCGCGGGCCTCGCCCCAGCACCGATTCCGGTACCGGCGGGCTGACTCAGTTCACGCGGGAGAGCGTGCGGGCGAATTCGTCGGCGGCGACGGGTTCGCCAATGCGGTTGCCCTGCAGGTGATCGCAACCGAGAACGCGCAGACGCTTGACCTGTTCTTCGGTGGTCACCCACTCGGCGACGACCGTCATGTCGAGCGAGTGCGCCAACTGAATGATCGATCGCACGATGGGGTCGTCGTGGCCTTGTTGGCCGATGTCGCGAACGAGCGAACCGTCGAGCTTCAGCACGTCGGCGGGGAAGTTGCGCAACGAGGAAAGCGAGGAGAAACCACTGCCGAAATCGTCGATTGCGACACGGATACCCGCACGCTTGAGAGCGTTGATGCTGCGGCCGATGCTGGGATTGTCGTCGAGGACGGTTTGTTCGATCACTTCGAACACCATTTGTGCCGGTTCGAGGCCTGCGTCGCGCAAGGCGGTGAGTGTGCGGTCGACGAACGACGGGTCGGTGAGTTGTTTCGACGACACGTTGACGTGCAGCGCGAACGACCTGTCGACGAGACCCGCGTCAATCCAGCCACGCAGGTCGGCGCATGCGCGGGTGACGACGAAGTCGCCGAGCGGGCCGATCATTCCCGACTCTTCGGCGACCGGGATGAACGTTGGTGGGGTCAGCTCGCCGCGCTGTGGGTGGTCCCATCGCAGGTACGCCTCGACGCCCGCGTTGCGACCGGTGTGTGCCGACACGATGGGTTGGTACACGAGACGCATCTGGCCGGTGGCGAGGGCCCGTTCGAGGGCGTTGGTCAATGCAACACGGTCGCGGGCTTCGGTGCGCATGGCTTCGCTGTACACCTCGGCGCGACCGCGGCCACGTTGTTTGGCGCGGTACATCGCCGTGTCGGCGTTGTTCAAGAGAATCTGTGCTGCATCGGCGGGGGAATGCTCGGCGAGCAGCTGCTGGGTCGACATTGCGATGCCGATGCTGGCCGAGGTGAAGATCTCGGTGCCCTGAAGCACCATCTGACCAGTCACTGCCTGCAAGATGCGACTGGCGATGTCATTGGCGATGTGCTCGTCGGTGACACCGTCGCACAGCACCACGAACTCGTCGCCACCATTGCGCGCGACCGTGTCGGACGGGCGCGTCGCGTTCACGATGCGCTTGGCGATGTTGGAGATGAGCACGTCGCCGACGTCGTGGCCCATCGTGTCGTTGACGATCTTCAGGCGGTCGAGGTCGACGAACATCACCGCGCAGCCGGATTGCAGCGTGCGGTCTTTTTCCAGCGCGTCGGCAAGACGCCTCAAGAACAGGACGCGGTTGGGCAGGCCGGTGCGTGCGTCGTGGGTGGCCTGGCGCGTGAGTTCGTCGTGCAGTTGCTTGGTCTCGGTGACGTCGCGGGCGATCGCGCTGAAGTGCTGCACGACGCCGCTCGC
Source organism: Ilumatobacteraceae bacterium (assembly GCA_036735765.1). GTDB lineage: Bacteria > Actinomycetota > Acidimicrobiia > Acidimicrobiales > Ilumatobacteraceae > F1-20-MAGs119. Next base: position 5,070 of record DAINNS010000030.1, read on the forward strand.
GTCGCGCACGACCTGCAAGGTCAGTGAAAGTGTGCGCACGATGCCGTCGGGGCTGCGGAAGCCGACCTCGCCGACCCAGCGGTTCTCGGCGGGACCCGCGAGCGATGCCGAAGCGTTCAACACTTCGCGGGGCACTTGGTCGCGAATCGCGCGGAGGAAGGTGTCGGCGACCGTGTCGTTGTCGGAGTCGCTGACGCCCACGAGTTGTTTCGCTCCGTCGTTGCAGAAGAGCAAACGTCCCGCGCGGTCGAACACGAGAACCGCATCTGCGCTGACATCGAGGAGGCCGACCAACTGCTCGGAAAGTGTGCGGCGCGTGACCATGTCGGTGTGGTCTGCGGCGGTCCCGACGTAGCCGACCAACGACCCGGTCGCGTCGCGCACGGGTTCGAGATGCAGCGAGATCCAACGCACTTTGTCATCCGCGGCTTGTAGCCCGCCATCGGCGGAAAGCAGACGGAATTCGTGTGAGAACGCTCCACCGAGCGGGCGCGTTTCTTCCCACGCGCGCTCGGCAGTCGCGCGTTCAGCCGGTGCGGCGTTCACCCACGGTGCCGACCCGACCACAACGGGTGCACCACCGAGAACGAGTGCACGGAAAGCGTCGTTGACCGCGAGGAGACGGCCGTCGGCGTCGGTCTCGCAGACGGCGACGGGCAGGGAGGCGAGGACGCGATCGATGGGGCAAGTTTTGCACCCGCTTCGGCGGGGGCCGTGGATTCAAAATGTCACGGATTCAGGCGGTGAACGTGACGGCTGCAGCCTCGATGGCCGCGGCGTAGATCGCGTCTTGCATCGCGGCACCGTCGTCACCGTTTTGGACCTCGAGAACCTGGTCGAGCGCGTACAGGGACAGCGAGTAGGCGTGGGTTTCGCCCTCGGGCGGGCAGGGCCCCGAAAATCCGATGGTTCCGGCCGAGTTCGTGGCCTGAACCGCGTTCGGGTCGACGCTGCCGGCCAGCAGCGCGCTGGTGGCGGGGTCGATGTTGGCGACGACCCAGTGCGTGTACTCGGGGGCGTCCTCGTCGACGAGGACGAGGGCGAGCGACTTCGCGTCGGCCGGGACACCCGTCCAGGAGATCTCGGGTGATGCTTCGGGCCCGGCGCATCGGTAGGCCTCGGGGATCGTGTCGCCGTCGGCCCACGGCGCAGTGACGGTGAGAACGACGGCGACCCCGCCGTCGACGGTGGTGTCGAGGGGTGCACCATCTTCGAGCGCGGCAAGCGTCGTGTCGGTCGCGAGCGTGGTCGTTGTTTGGGTCGACGCGATCTGTGCCACCGAGGGCTGTTTCATGTCACGACCATCATCGGTGCTACATGCCGACGCAATGGCGACAAAGGCGAGGAACAGAGCCGTCATCGGGGCAATACGGGGGCCGCGCATACGCCGAGCCTATGTGAGCCGCCAGTAGCCTGACACGCCATGGACAGCGAGCAACTGTGTCTTCTCACGGTGCACGCACACCCTGACGACGAAGCCTCGAAGGGGGCGCCCACTCTCGCCAAGTACGCGGCCGAGGGTGTGCGCACAGTGTTGGTTTGCTGCACGGGCGGCGAAGAGGGGGACGTGAACAACCCCCGCTTGAAGGAACCCGGCCAGCCGTTCCACGGCCTCGACGCTGTGGCCGAAAAGGCACTGCTCGCCGAGATGCGTCCGCGCGAATTGGCCCTGTCGGCCGAGGTCATCGGCTTTCATGCGGTGCACATGCTCGGGTACCGCGACTCGGGTATGCAGGGTGCCGACTCGAACAATCATCCCGATTGCTTCCACATGGCCCCGCTTGATGAGGCAACCGAACGTCTCGTCGCGATCATCCGCAACGAACGGCCCCAGGTGATCATCACCTACAACGACGATCAGTCGAGTTATCCGCACCCCGACCACCTGAAGGTCCATGACATCTCGATCGCCGCTTTCCAGCGTGCGGGCGACCCGATGTGGTACCCCGATGCGGGGCCGGTGTGGCAACCGTCGAAGATGTACTACACGTTGTGGTCGAAGATGCGCTTGGTTGCGTTGCACGAGGGGATGCTGAAGCACCGCGGGGAGTCACCCTTCGACGAAAAGTGGATGGCTCGCGCGAACCAGGACTGGCGCATCACGACGCGACTGCACATCGGTCAACACATGGCGGCGCGTTCGGGCGCGCTCATGGCACACGCCACGCAGATCGACCCCGATGAACCGTTCTGGTTCGGCCTGACAGACGAGCAGCTGGCCGAGGTGTACCCGTGGGAAGACTGGGTGCTCGCGCGCAGCATCGTCGATGGGCCGCAGCCCGGCACGTTCGAAGACGATCTGTTTGCCGGCGTGCGCGACGGCAGTCGCGTGATCGACCTCACGCCTCTGGAGAGACTGCCGTGACGAAGGCCCTCATTCAGTACCGCGTGGCGAAGGGCAAGAAAGAGGAAATCGTCGAGGGCCCGGATGACGCCTCCGTCGTCGTCACCATCGCCGCGGCCGATCTCGAGCTCGGTGCGAACGTCGCCTATATGCGCGGAAAGCTGAAGGCCACGGGCCACAGCGGTGTGTTGTTGCGGGCGTTGGCCAGTGGGGAAGTCGACGGCGCTCTCAGCGCGATCGCATCGCGTCTCTGACGCGTCGGTACCCGACCATCACGGCGCCCGATTGCTCGATTGCCTCGCGCAAGGTCGGGTCGTTCACGACGAAGTTGTGGTCTTCGATCCAACCGAGCGTCACGTCACCTAGTGCGCGCACCTCGGCGGTGTCGATCGCGGGTTGAACGTGGATTTCGGTGATGCCCGGCCTCAGTCCGGCGAGGTCGCCGAGAACGCGCTCGCGGCTGCCCGCACGCCAGTCGTGATTGAAGTAATCCGGGAACACCACGCCTTCGTCGGCGGCGAGTTTGCGGAACGGAAAACCCGCGTCGCGCTCGTCGATCGTCGAGGGCAGTCGAATCGGCAAGCGGAACTCGACGGCAAGGTCGAGGTAGATGTCGAAGAACTCCGGTCGCAGGGTGATCGCCGTCAAGTGCGGGGCGAGGTGCGTGACGTCGATGCCCCACGCGATGGCACGTTCGATCTGCGCTCGACACTCGCGGCGGACTTCCGCGGGGTCGGCGTGGTCCCACAGATCTTCGATGCTGCTGGGGAAGCCGCCGTCACCTGACAGAAGAGATGGGGCGTGCGTGATCGGACCCCAGCGCAGGTTTTCGTGCTCGGCGTTCAACGTGAGGTGAACACCGATGTCCTCACCGCGGTACATGATCGCCGCATGGCGAGCCCACGGAGCGGGAACCATGATCGACGCGCACGTGGCGACGCCCTTGCGAAGCGCCTCGTAGACGCCGATGTTCGCGGCATGACATGACCCGAGGTCATCGCACGACAAGATGACGGCCCGAGCGTCGGGGGCCAGCCCCATCGCCTCGAGTAGACCCGCGTCGTGGGTGTGAGTCGTCATTGTCCACAAACTACTCGTGTCAGCACGCACCCCACAGTCCGCGCCGCGCAGCCTGTGCCTCCCACGCCGCGTCGGCGAAGGTGGTCTTGTGGGTGGTGTTTGGTTCGAACGGATAAGGCCGGGCAAATCCGAGGCGGACGAGTTCACGATTGACGAAAACGTTGCTGTCGGCCAGGTAAACGTAGGCGAGGAGACGTCCGTACTTGTCACGGGTTTCGACGTCGCGTACCAACCTGACTTTCGTACCCGGCACGAGCAGCGACGTGGTGAACGCCGAGGCCTCGGGGCCCCAGCACTGCACGCCCTTCGTCGGATGTTTTGTCTCGGGTGTGTCGATTCCGATCAAGCGGACATCATCTCGCTTGCCTGCGAGTTCGACTTTGAACGTGTCGCCGTCCGCAACGGAAACGACGACCCCCACGTTTGCAGAGGTCGTCGTTTCCGAGACGTTCGAGTCGGTGCCGGTTCCGCACCCCGTCGCGCACAGGGCGACGGCGAAGAGGAGTCGGCCCGGGATTTTCAGATGCGCTCGATGAGCGTTCCCGTTCCGAGGCCGCCACCGCAGCACATCGAGATGAGGCCGTAGCGGCCACCTGTGCGCTCGAGTTCGTACAGCGACTTCGTCATGAGGAACGCACCGGTTGCACCGAGCGGGTGGCCGAGAGCGATGGCCCCACCGTTCGGGTTGGTGGTTTCGGGGTTGGCGCCGGTTGCCTTGGCCCATGCGAGAACCACCGAAGCGAACGCCTCGTTGATTTCGAAGTTGTCGATTTGGTCGATCGACAAGCCGTTGCGCGACAGAAGACGCTTGGTCGCGTCGATGGGTCCCTCGAGCATGAGGATGGGGTCGACACCGACGAGGCAGGTGTCGACGATGCGCGCGCGGGGCTTCAGGCCGAGAGCCTGTGCACGCGATGCGGTCATCATCAACACCGCAGCGGCACCGTCGGAAATCTGCGACGAGTTGCCGGCCGTGTGCACGCCGTTCTCGCGCGCGACGGGCTTCAGCCCTGCGAGCGCCTCGCGTGTGGTGTCGCGCATGCCCTCGTCACGGGTGACCTTGTGCGTCGAGCCCGTGGGCTTGCCCTCTTCATCGAGGTCGGGGGCGACGACCTCGACCCATTGTCCGGCGAAGCGGTCTTCGGCCCACGCACGCGCGGCGCGCTGCTGGCTCTGGAAACCGAATGCGTCGGTGTCGTCACGCGTCAGGCCGAACTTGTCGGCGATGCGCTCGGCGCCTTCGAATTGTGACGTCATCTCGTACTGGCCGAAGTAGGTCTTCGGAATCGGGACACCGAGGCCGAGCTTCTTCGACGAGTTGATGCCGATCGGAATACGGCTCATGATCTCGACGCCGCATGCAACGGCGACGTCGACGACGCCGCTTCCGATGAGCGACGTCGCCATGTTGGTTGCCTGCTGTGACGAACCACATTGAGTGTCGACCGTCGTTGCCGCGGTGGTGAGCGGTAGGCCGGCGGCCAACCACGCGGTGCGTGTGACGTTGAAGCTCTGTTCGCCGACCTGGCTGACGCAACCGCCGACGACTTGTTCGATTGCCGTGGGGTCGATTCCGCTACGACCGACGAGCGCCTTTTGCGCGACGCCGAGGAGGTCGGCCGGGTGCATGCTGGACAAACCGCCGCCGCGGCGGCCGATGGGTGTGCGTACTGCGTCGACGATGACGACGTCTTCTCTGTTGCTCATGGCGACATCCTACGCAGGTACCGTGGGAGTCCTATGAGCCGCCCCATCGACGTTCCGCGTCTCGTCCCTTCGATGAACCCGGCGTCCCACGCGCGCCGGAACCGGTATTTCCACGTCGTTGGCAACAACGTCTGGGAAGCTGACGAACCGGCAGCAAGCGAGTGGCACATCCACTTCATCGGGATGATGGGAGACG